>NZ_BCBD01000030.1:0-44691 GCF_001320345.1 Pseudomonas sp. NBRC 111127
GCGCCCCAGCTCTTCCTCCAACAGTTGGTCTTCTTCCTTGAGCATCAGTTGGCCGAGTGGGCCATTGAACCACTCACGGGCCAGGCTGATCAGCTCGACCCAGTCCGGATCGGCCTGGGCAAAGGCTTGGTCGGTCATTGCGCTCTCCCTCGAAGGTTCTCCCGCCGCGCCATCGCGGCTAAGATGCCTTCATGTGCCACGCTAGGTGAATCGGATCCGCACCATGATACAGATCGATGCTCTTCCCGCTTTCTCCGACAACTACATCTGGTTGTTACAGGATACTGCCAAACGCCGTTGTGCGGTGGTCGACCCCGGCGACGCCGGCCCGGTGGAGCGTTGGCTGGCCGCCAACCCCGGCTGGGCGCTGAGCGACATCCTCATTACCCACCACCACAACGACCACGTCGGCGGCGTGGCACGGCTCAAGCAACTGACCGGCGCACGGGTCTGTGGCCCGGCCAACGAGCAGATTCCCTGCCGTGACCTGGCGCTGGACGAGGGCGCCGAGGTCGAAGTGCTGGGCGTGGTGTTTCAGGTGCTGGCGGTGCCCGGCCACACCCTGGGCCATATCGCTTTCTTCAGTGACCAGCCGCCGGAAACCCCGCTCTTGTTCAGCGGCGATACCCTGTTCGCGGCCGGTTGCGGGCGCATGTTCGAGGGCACGCCCGAGCAGATGCAACCCGCCCTGGCCCGCCTGGCGGCCCTGCCCGCGCACACACAGGTGTACTGCGCCCACGAATACACGCTTGCCAACCTGCGCTTCGCCAAGGCCGTCGAGCCCGACAACCCGCATGTGCAGCAGCGCTTCGACGAGGTGACCCGGTTGCGCGCCGACCAGCGCATCACATTGCCGTCCACGATTGGCCTGGAGCGCCTGACCAACCCTTTTTTGCGCACCTCTGAAACATTAGTTAAACAAAAAGCAGACGAATGGAAGGGACATTCAAACGCTACGCATGTCGCTGTTTTTGCTGCCTTGAGGTCTTGGAAAGACACTTTCTGATAACCGCAAGATATATCGCAATCTGTGTTCAACGGTTGACCCGGCCCGGAGCGGTTTCTAGAATCGCCGAAATTTTTTGCCCGGATACCTGTCTCAGCCGATGTCTTCCCGTAGCCGCAGAACCTCTCATTCAGTCGCCCTGACGCGCCTGGCCCAAATCAGTGCGCTGGCTCTGGCCGCCACTCTGGTGGGTTGCCAGAGCACCCGTCAGCTCGACGAATCCGATAGCGTTCGCGCGCACAACTACCAGGCGCGGATCAAGCACAAGCCCGCGCCGCTGCTGGTCAAGCCGGCCGAGCAGGCGCCACAGGACGTATGGGAGCGCATGCGCCAGGGCTTTGCCCTGCAGGACAGCATCGACGTCAACCCGCGCATCGAGCAGCAGCGCCTGTGGTTCGCCAGCAACCCCACCTTCATCGAAAGCGCCGGCGAGCGCGGCAGCCTGTACCTGCACTACATCGTCGAGCGCCTCGAGGAGCGTGACATGCCCCTGGAGCTGGCGCTGCTGCCAGCCATCGAAAGCGCCTACAACCCGATGGCGTATTCGCGGGCCAGCGCCGCAGGCATGTGGCAGTTCATGCCGGCAACCGGTCGCCACTTCAACCTGCGCCAGACCAATTTCTATGACGGCCGCCGCGACATCACCGCCTCGACCAATGCCGCGCTGGACTACCTGACCCGCCTGCATGACATGTTCAACGGCGACTGGCTGCTGGCCCTGGCCGCCTACAACGCCGGCGAAGGCACGGTCAGCCGCGCCATCGAACGTAACGAGCGCCTGGGCCTGCCAACCGACTACTGGAACCTGCCGCTGCCCCAGGAAACCCGCGACTATGTGCCCAAGCTGCTGGCCCTGTCGCAAGTGGTGCTTACCCCTGAAGCCTACGGCGTGAACCTGAACCCGATCGCCAACGAACCCTACTTCGAAGCCGTGGCCATCAATGATCGGCTCGACCTGTCGCGGGTGGCGGCCTTTGCCAACATCGACGAAGACGAGCTGATCCAGCTCAACCCCGCCTTCAAGAAACGCATGACCGTGGACGGGCCCAAGCAATTGCTGGTGCCGACCGCCAAGGCACAATTGCTGAGCAACAGCCTGTCCAACCTCAACCCCGAGCAGCTGGTCGCCCTGCAACCGAACAAGGCCGTGTTCGCCCGTGCCGTGGCCGAAACCAGGGCACCGGCGGCTGCACGCAGCTACCGGGTCAAGCGTGGCGACAACCTGGGCGCCATTGCCAAGGCCAACCGCGTATCGATCAAGGACATCAAGCGCTGGAACCGCCTGTCCGGCAACAACCTGCGCGCTGGCCAGGTCCTGGCCCTGCGCGGCGGCAACGCCCCGAGCGCCGCCGGCAATCGCGTAGCGGCGTCGGCGCAGCGCTCTACCCAGTACAAGGTGCGCAAGGGTGACTCGCTGTACCTGGTGGCCAAGCGCTTCAACGTGGAAATGAAGCACCTCAAGCGCTGGAACCCGCGCAGCGGTCATGCCCTCAAGCCTGGGCAGACCCTGACCGTCTACGTCGGGCATTGAAAGTCTCAAGCTGCAAGCAGCAAGAAAAAAGCAATTCGCGTACACCGCCGCTTTTTCTTGCAGCTTGAAGCTTGAAGCTTGAACCTCTCTTTTTCCCACCCCCCCAAGCTGTTACTGTACGCCGACAAAAGCCCAACGCCTCTGGATCGGATGCCGACTTGATACGTCCCCTCCTGCTGTCAATCAGCCTGGCCTTGAGCTTTCCCGCAGTCGCGATGGTGAGCGAAAGCCACGGATACGCGCAGTTCGGCACGCTCAAGTACCCAGCCACGTTCACCCACTTCGACTGGGTCAACCCGCAAGCGCCCAAAGGCGGCACGTTGCGGGCGATGGCCTTTGGCACCTTCGACACCCTCAACCCCTATACCTTCAAGGGGTCGAGCCCGGTGACCACGCCCAACTTCCAGCAGTACGGCATCAGCGAGCTCAACGAGCCGCTGATGGTCGGTACCGGCCAATACGACCCGTCCGGCGACGAGCCCACCTCCAGCTACGGCCTCATCGCCCGCTCGGTGGAATACAGCGAGGACCGTAGCTGGGTGGTGTTCAACCTGCGCCCGGAAGCCCGCTGGCATGACGGCAAGCCGATCACCGCGGCAGACGTGGCCTTCTCCTACCGCACGTTGCTCAAGGACGGCCACCCGATCTACCGCACCAACCTGCAGGAGGTGCAACGGGTCGACATCCTCGGCCCGCTGCGCATCCGCTTCGTGTTCAAGCGCGCTGGCAACCCACTGCTCATCCTGCGCCTGGGCGAGATGCCAGTGCTGCCCAAGCACTACTGGCAGCACCGTGACTTCAAGGCCACTACCTTCGAGCCGCCATTGGGCAGTGGCCCATACCGCATTACCGAGGTACAGCCGGGGCGCCGGCTGGTGTTCGAGCGCGTCAAGCGTTACTGGGGCAAGGACCTGGCCGTCAACCGAGGCAAGTACAACTTCGATCGCGTGGAGTACGAATTTTACCGTGATGCCACCGTGGCCTTCGAAGCGTTCAAGGCCGGTGAATTCGACATCTATATCGAACACCAGGCGAAGAACTGGGCCAACGGCTACAACTTCCCGGCCGTGCGCCGTGGCGAGGTGATCAAGGCGCAGATCCCGCACCGCATCCCCACGCAAACCCAGGGCCTGTTCATGAACAGCCGCCGGGCGACCTTCAGCGACCCGCGGGTACGCCAGGCACTGGGGCTGATGCTCGACTTCGAGTGGACCAACCGCGCCCTGTTCAGCAACGCCTACCGGCGCTCGACCAGCTACTACCCCAACAGTGAGTTCGCCGCCAGCGGTGTGCCCACCGGCAAGGAATGGCTGCTGCTGGCGCCATTCCGTGACCAGTTACCCGCCAAACTGTTCAGCGAACCGTACCAGGTCAGCCACACCGCCGGCCGTGGCGTCAGCCGCGAAACCTTGCGCCAGGCACTGGCCCTGCTCGCCGAGGCGGGGTGGAAGCTGAACGGCCAGCGCCTGGTCGACAGCAAAGGCCAGCAGTTGCGCATGGAGCTGCTGCTGGTAAACCCCAACCTTGAACGCATCCTGCAACCTTATGTCGAAAATCTGTCCAGCATCGGTATCGATGCGCGCTTGCGCACCGTGGACCGTGCCCAGTACAAACAACGCCTGGACCAGTTCGATTTCGACATGATTCTGATGACCCTCAATCAGACCCTGAGCCCCGGCCTGGAGCAGTGGTTGTACTTCCATTCGAGCCAGGCCGGCACCAAGGGCAGCAAGAACTATGCAGGGGTCAAGGACCCGGTGGTCGACCACCTGCTCGACACCCTGTTGGCCGCACGCACCCGCGACGACCAGGTGGCTGCCGCCCGCGCCCTGGACCGCGTCCTCTCATGGCAGTACTACATGATCCCCAACTGGTACCTGGACAACCATCGCCTGGCCTACCGCAACCGGTTCGCCTTCGTCACCACACCGCCCTATACCCTTGGGCTGAACAGCTGGTGGATAAAGACTTCGGAGAAAGCCCAATGATGCCAACGCACCGCCTGCGCCGGCTGGCTGGCAGCCTGTTGCTCGCCTGCCTGAGCCTTCCCGCCCTGGCCGCACCGCAACATGCGCTCACCCTGTACGACGAGCCGCCCAAATACCCTGCCGACTTCAAGCACTTCGACTACGTGAACCCCGAGGCGCCAAAGGGTGGCACCTTCCGCCAGTCCAGTTTCGGCGGGTTCGACAGCCTCAACCCGTTCATCAACAAGGGCGTGCCGGCCGAAAACATCAGCATCATCTACGACACCCTGATGCGCCAGAGCCAGGACGAACCCTTCACCGAATATGGCTTGGTCGCTGGCAAGATCGAGAAAGCCCCGGACAACAGCTGGGTGCGCTTCTACCTGCGCCCCGAAGCACGTTTCCACGATGGCCACCCCATGCGTGCCGATGACGTGGTGTTTACCTTCAACGCCCTGATCAAGGATGGTGCGCCGCTGTATCGTCAGTACTATGCCGACGTCGCCGAGGTGGTCGCTGAAGACCCGTTGAAAGTGCTGTTCAAGTTCAAGCACCGGAACAACCGTGAACTGCCGCTTATCCTCGGCCAGTTGCCCGTGTTGCCCAAGCACTGGTACGAAAACCGCGACTTCAACCGCGGCAACCTGGAAATTCCACTGGGCAGCGGCCCGTACAAGGTGGCCGAGGTCAAGGCCGGGCGCTCGGTACGCTACGAGCGGGTCAAGGACTACTGGGCCAAGGACCTGCCGATCAACCGTGGGTTCTACAACTTCGATGTCATGACCTTCGACGCCTACCGTGACACTACCGTAGCCCTGCAAGCGCTCAAGGCCGGGGCGTTCGACTATGGCCTGGAAGTCAGCGCGAAAAACTGGGCCACCGCCTACGACGTGCCCGCCGTGCGCGAGGGCCGGCTGATCAAGGAAGAGCTGCCCAACGGCAACCCCACTGGCATGCAGGGCTTCATTTTCAACATCCGCCGGCCGGTATTCCAGGATGTGCGCGTACGCCACGCGTTGAGCCTGCTGCTGGACTACGAATGGACCAACAAGCAACTGTTCAACGGTGCCTACACCCGTACCGGCAGTTACTTCGAAAACTCGGAAATGGCCGCCCGTGGCTTGCCCAGCGCCAGCGAACTGAAGATCCTCGAGCCGCTGCGCGGCAAAGTACCCGACCAAGTGTTCACCGAGGCCTTCCACAACCCGGTCAGCGACGGCAGCGGCATGATCCGCGAGCAGCAGCGCCAGGCCTACAAGCTGCTGCAGGAGGCCGGCTGGAAGATCGTCGACGACAAGATGGTCGATGCCCAGGGCAAGCCGGTAAGCATCGAGTTCCTGCTGGCGCAGACCGAGTTCGAACGCATCCTGCTGCCGTTCAAGCGCAACCTGGCTGACCTGGGTATCGAGCTGAACATCCGCCGGGTCGATGTTTCGCAGTACATCACCCGCCTGCGCTCGCGCGATTTCGACATGATCGTCGGCGGCTATCCGCAGTCCAACTCGCCCGGCAACGAGCAGCGCGAATTCTGGTCCAGTGCCGCCGCCGACAACCCCGGCAGCCGCAACTTCATCGGCCTGCGCGACCCGGCCATCGACCAGCTGGTCGACCAGCTGATCAATGCCGACTCGCGCCAAAGCCTGATCGACCATTGCCGCGCCCTCGACCGGGTATTGCTGTGGGGCTACTACGTGATTCCCAACTGGCACATCAAGACCTGGCGGGTAGCCTACTGGAACCACATCGGGCACCCGAAGGTGTCGCCCAAGTACGACATCGGCATCGACACCTGGTGGATCAAGCCCGGGGTAAGCCCGGCCGTCAGCGCAGCCCCCGCGGACGAGGCCAACTGAGATGCTGGCCTACATCCTGCGCCGCCTGCTGCTGATCATCCCGACCCTGTTCGGCATCCTCATCATCAACTTCATCATCGTCCAGGCTGCCCCTGGTGGCCCGGTCGAACAGATGATCGCCAAGCTCGAAGGCTTCGAGGGCGCCACCAGCCGCATCGCCGGTGGCGGTGCCGAGGTGTCCGTGGCGGGCTCCAACTACCGTGGCGCCCAAGGCCTGGACCCGGCGCTGATCGCCGAAATCGAGCGCATGTACGGGTTCGACAAATCGCCGCCCGAACGCCTGTGGATCATGATCAAGAACTACGCCCGACTGGATTTCGGCGACAGCTTCTTCCGCGATGCCAAGGTCATCGACCTGATCATCGAAAAGATGCCGGTGTCGATCTCGCTGGGGCTGTGGAGCACACTGATCATGTACCTGGTGTCGATCCCGCTGGGCATCGCCAAGGCGGTACGCCATGGCAGCCACTTCGACGTGTGGACCAGTTCGGCGATCATCGTCGGCTATGCGATCCCCGCCTTCCTGTTCGCCATCTTGCTGATCGTGCTGTTCGCCGGCGGCAGCTACTTCGACTGGTTCCCGCTGCGCGGCCTCACCTCCAACAACTTCGATGAGCTGAGCACCACCGGCAAGGTGCTGGACTACTTCTGGCACCTGGTGCTGCCAATCACCGCGCTGGTCATCGGCAACTTCGCGACCATGACCCTGCTGACCAAGAACAGCTTCCTCGACGAAATCAACAAACAATACGTGGTGACCGCCAAGGCCAAAGGCCTGAGCCGGCCACGGGTGCTGTATGGCCATGTGTTCCGCAACGCCATGCTGCTGGTGATTGCCGGCTTCCCTTCGGCGTTCATCGGTATCTTCTTCACCGGCTCCCTGCTGATCGAGGTGATCTTCAGCCTCGACGGCCTGGGCCTGATGAGCTTCGAGGCGGCCATCAACCGCGACTACCCGGTGGTCTTCGGCACCCTGTTCATCTTCACCCTGCTGGGGCTGGTGGTGAAACTGATCGGCGACCTGACCTACACCCTGGTCGATCCACGCATCGACTTTGCCAGCCGGGAGCACTGACATGGCCTTGTCCCCCCTCAACCGACGGCGCTTCGAGCGCTTCAAGGCCAACCGCCGTGGCTGGTGGTCGCTGTGGCTGTTCCTGATCCTGTTCGGCCTCAGCCTGGGTGCCGAACTGATCGCCAACGACAAACCGATTGCCGTGCGCTACGACGGCCAGTGGTACTTCCCCGCCTTCAAGCGCTACCCGGAAACCACGTTCGGCGGCGAGTTCCCGCTGGAAGCCAACTACAAGAGCCCCTACATCCGCGAGCTGCTGGCCAAGAAAGACAGCTTCGTGCTGTGGGCGCCGATCCCGTTCAGCTACCAGAGCATCAACTACGACCTGCGCGTTCCGGCCCCGGCACCGCCCTCGGCGGACAACTGGCTAGGCACCGACGACCAAGGCCGCGACGTGCTGGCGCGGGTGATCTACGGCTTCCGCATATCGGTGCTGTTCGCCCTGACCCTGACCGTGGCCAGCTCCATCATCGGCGTCCTCGCGGGGGCCTTGCAGGGGTTTTATGGCGGTTGGGTCGACCTGGCCGGGCAACGCTTTCTGGAAATCTGGTCGGGGCTGCCGGTGCTGTACCTGCTGATCATTCTTGCCAGTTTCGTGCAGCCGAACTTCTGGTGGCTGCTGGGCATCATGCTGCTGTTTTCCTGGATGAGCCTGGTCGACGTGGTGCGCGCCGAGTTCCTGCGCGGCCGCAACCTGGAGTACGTGCGTGCCGCCCGAGCCCTGGGCATGCGCAACGGCGCAATCATGTACCGGCACATCCTGCCCAACGCCATGATCTCGACCATGACCTTCATGCCGTTCATTCTCACCGGCGCCATCGGTACCCTCACGGCCCTGGACTTCCTCGGCTTCGGCCTGCCCGCCGGTTCGCCCTCGCTGGGCGAGCTGGTGGCCCAGGGCAAGTCCAACCTGCAGGCACCCTGGCTGGGCATCAGCGCCTTCGCGGTACTGGCGCTGATGCTGAGCCTGCTGGTATTCATCGGCGAATCCGCCCGCGACGCCTTCGACCCGAGGAAGTGACATGAGTGAACAGAACCTGATCGAAGTGCGCGACCTGGTCGTCGAGTTTGTAACCGGCGACCAGGTCAACCGGGTGGTGGATGGCATCAGTTTCGACATCCGCAAAGGCGAGACGCTGGCGCTGGTCGGTGAAAGCGGCTCGGGCAAGTCGGTGACTGCGCACTCGATCCTGCGCCTGCTGCCCTACCCCTTGGCCCAGCACCCCCGCGGCAGCATCCGCCATGAAGGCAAGGACTTGCTGCAGCAGAACGAAAAAACCCTGCAGCGCATTCGCGGCAACCGCATTGCGATGATCTTCCAGGAGCCGATGACGTCGCTGAACCCGCTGCACTGCATCGAAAAGCAGATCAACGAAATCCTTCTGCTGCACAAGGGCCTGACCGGCAAGCAAGCTACTGCGCGCACCCTGGAGCTGCTGGAAATGGTCGGCATCCCGGAGCCACGCAAACGCCTCAAGGCCCTGCCCCACGAGCTGTCCGGCGGGCAACGCCAGCGGGTGATGATCGCCATGGCCCTGGCCAACGAGCCGGAACTGCTGATTGCCGACGAACCGACCACGGCGCTGGATGTGACCGTGCAGCTGAAAATTCTCGACCTGCTCAAGGAACTGCAGGCACGCCTGGGCATGGCGCTGCTGCTGATCAGCCATGACCTGAACCTGGTGCGGCGCATTGCCCACCGCGTGTGCGTGATGCAGCGCGGGCAGATTGTCGAGCAGGCGGACTGCGCGGCCCTGTTCAGCGCGCCGCAACACCCCTACACGCAGATGCTGATCAATGCCGAGCCCAGCGGGCTGCCGGCGCACAACCCGGTAGGTGCGCCGCTGCTGCAAGTCGATGAGCTCAAGGTCTGGTTCCCGATCAAGAAGGGCCTGCTGCGGCGTACTGTCGACCATGTCAAGGCGGTGAACGGGGTCAACTTCAGTTTGCCGCAGGGGCAAACGCTGGGCATCGTCGGGGAGTCCGGGTCGGGCAAGTCGACATTGGGCCTGGCGATCCTGCGGCTGATTGCCAGCCAGGGGGGTATCCGCTTCCACGGGCAAGACCTGCAGGGGATGAACCAGAAAGCCGTGCGCCCGTTACGGCGCGAGATGCAGGTGGTGTTCCAGGACCCCTTCGGCAGCCTCAGCCCGCGCATGTGCGTGGCAGACATCGTTGGGGAAGGCTTGCGCATTCACGGTATCGGCAATGCCCAGGAGCAGGAAGCGGCCATCATTGCGGCGCTGGAGGAGGTAGGGCTCGACCCGGGCACCCGGCACCGCTACCCGCATGAGTTTTCGGGTGGGCAGCGCCAGCGCATTGCCATCGCCCGGGCGCTGGTGCTCAAGCCGGCGCTGATTCTGCTGGATGAGCCGACCTCGGCGCTGGACCGCACGGTGCAGCGCCAGGTGGTCGAGTTGCTGCGTAATCTGCAGCAAAAATACAACCTCACTTACCTGTTCATCAGCCATGACCTGGCGGTGGTCAGGGCACTGAGCCATCAGTTGATGGTGATCAAGCATGGGCAGGTGGTTGAACAGGGGGATGCGCAGGCAATCTTCCATGCACCGCAACATCCGTATACCCGGCAGCTACTGGAGGCGGCGTTTCTGGAGGTGGAGCCTTCGTGAAGCCGCGCCCGGGCAGTTTGCTGGGGTGATGCGAGCCTGGGCGGCGCGTTGCCCGCTGCCTGGCTACAGGTCTTCGCTCACCCGGCCAACGGCCGCCACCACTTGCCTGGCACCGGCCTGAATACCGCCTATGGCCGTACTCGCCTGGGTAACGAAATCCACCGCATTGGCCGCTTCCTGGCGGCTGCGCTCGACCTCGCTGACCGCCTGGTTGGCCAGCAGATGATTGTGCGCGACCACCGCATCGATCTCGGCAGTGGCGGTGCTGGTGCGCCCCGCCAGCTTGCGCACTTCATCGGCCACCACGGCGAAGCCCCGCCCTTGGTCGCCGGCGCGCGCAGCTTCGATCGCGGCATTCAGGGCCAGCAGGTTGGTCTGCGACGCAATGGCCCCAATGGTCTGCACGATCGTACTGATGACCGTCGACTGCTGGCCCAGGGCAGCAATGGTATCGCCGGCGCAGTGTAATTGGCTCGCCACGTTCTGCATGGCCTGCTGCATGCCCTGCATCACCGTGACACCATCGCTGGCACTGGCGTCCGTGCGCCGGGAAATGTCCAGCGCCATGTTGGCCGCCTGCCTTACCGCCTGTTCACGCTCGACCTGGGCGGTCACCACCGTGGCGAACTTGACCACTTTCACCAGCTTGCCACTGGCATCATGGACCGGGTTGTAGCTGGCCTCCAGCCAGATCTCGCGCCCTTGGCTGTCAATACGCCGGAATCGCCCGGTCACGTACCGGCCAGCATTGAGCGTGCGCCAGAACGCCGTGTACTCGGCACTGGCGGTTTCCTTGGCATCACAGAAAATTCGATGGTGCTGGCCGACCAGTTGCTCCAGGCGGTAGCCCATGGCGGCGAGAAACATCGGGTTGGCAGCTTGCACCTTGCCGTCCAGGCCAAACTGGATCATCGCCGTGGAACGCAGCAAGGCCTCGAGCAACGCCTGGCTTTCCAGCCCAGGCGCGGCCAGCCACTGTTGCAGGGGCATGCCCACGACATCGCCCGGCGCGGCGCCGAGTGCCTGGGCAAAACCCGCGGTGCACTCCGCGATACGGTTCTGCCCGTCCAGGCACAGCATGGCACCCTGCTCGAGTTCGGCCAGGCGCTGACGCAGTTGCACGAGCTCGGCCTGTTGCGCTGCCAGTGCAGTTTTAAGGTGGCGATTAAACATCAATAAGACCTGCGATGTTATGCATCATGGTGGGAAGTCAGACAACAGACACTTTCTGTTGAGTGTCGTGAAACCACTCCTTGAAAACGGCTACAGGCATCGGTCTGGCGATGAAATAGCCCTGCGCTTCAACACAGCCCCAGGCGCAGGCCTGGACCAGCTGTTCGGCGGTTTCGATCCCTTCGGCGGCCACCTGATAACCGAGTTCGTTCGCCAGCCCTACCACCGACTGCACCAGCAATGCTTCACGCGTGCCCGAAGCGGCACGGTGCACCAGCGACCTGTCGAGCTTGACGATGCTGGCGGGGATTTGCGTCAGGTAAACCCAGTTGCTGTAGCCCGTGCCGAAGTCATCGATCGCAACGGCGATGCCTGCCTGGTGCGCACGCAGCAGTTGCTGCAGCACTTCTTCGGGCTGTTCGATCAAGACACTCTCGGTGAATTCGAGCTGTACCCGCTGGGGCTCGATGGCCTGGGCCTGCAAGCTGTGCAGCAGTGCATCCATGAACCCTGCGCTTTCCAGGTCGCGCGCGGTGACGTTGAAGCTGAGACTGAAATCCAGGTCCCGGGTACAGGCCAGCACCCGCAAGGCTGCGCGCATCACCCAAAGGCTGAGGCTGGCCATGAGCGCCGTTTTTTCAGCCAAAGGGATGAACTCCGCCGGGGCGACATCGCCCAGTAGCGGGTGGCGCCAGCGCAGCAGGGCTTCGGCAGAATAGCATCGGCCCGAAGGCAGCTCGATTCGCGGTTGCAGGTGCAGGCTCAGTTCATCGTCGCTCTGCAGCGCCTGGGCCAACGACGCCAGCAACAGGAACGCACGGCGTTGCGCAGCGTCCACGTCCGGCTCGTACCACCCATGCCGGCCAGGCCTGCGCCGCGCGGTATCCGCTGCCGCGACTGCCCGGCGCATCCACTCCATGCCGTCACGGTCTTCGCACTGCTGCGTGATGGGGGCAATGCCGATACCGGCGTCCAGCAACACCGGAATCTGGTGGCACTGCGCAGGCGCTTGCAGGGCGTCGACAATCCGCTCGCACAAAGGCTGTACGTCGGCTGCGTCCTCCAGCAGCACACCGAAGCGGGTCGGGCTGATCTTGTACAACGACAAGCCGTTATCCAGCTGGCTGGCGATGCGCGCCTTGGCCTGCAACGTCAGGTCGTGGGCGAAGTTGTAACCCAGGCCGCGGATGATATCGCTGAGGGCCTCGGCGGCCATGATGTCCACCGCCAACAGGGTCAGCGACTTACCCCGGTCCAGGCCCGCCACCACATCACATTCGAGCTTCAGGCGGTTGAACAGGCCGGTGGCCTGGTCGTAAAAATTGTTGCGGCGCATGCCGGCGATGATGTGCATGGCCATTTCGCTGAAGGACGTCAGCATCGACCGTTGCGCCTCATCCAGGGCGGGCCGTGGTGCAGTATCGATGATGCAGAAGCTGCCGATGGCCACCTGGCTGTCTACCAGCAGCGGGGCCCCGCAGTAATAACGAATGCCAGGCTCACCCGTGACCAGAGGGTTGTCGGCAAAGCGCGGGTCCAGGGCAGCGTCCAGCACTTCCAGTGGCTGTGCCTGGAGAATGGTGTGGGCACAGAATGAAACATCCCGGGGGGTGGCATCAGCGGCCAGCCCGCCCTTGGCCATGAACCATTGCTCACACTCCCCTACGATCGAAACCAGGCAGATCGGCATGGAAAAGTAGCGGCGGGCCATCTCGACCAGCGCAGTCAGTTCGCTGCTCTGCGGCTGATGCAGTACGCACCATTCGGCGATCTTCGCCAAACGGTCGGGTTCATTGGGCGGAACGGGGGCAACTTTCATGGCATCTCACCTGTCCCACGCGGACCCAAGCATAGAGTAATAGCACTACGCTACATCAATACTTGTACAGAGAGAAATTTTTGTACAACTTTTCGCACTAAATTTCGACAGACGGTGATGCAACATCACCTGCCTAGTAAGAGATCGGCCCACGAAGGAAGTTCACCAACCCCCGAGTTCACGGGCACACACTTACCGTTTCAGTGTGTAACAGCCACTGCACCAGTCATCAGAAAATCTGATGACGATCGTCTTTAGTCATCAGCCAGGTAGGGCATAAAGTCGCTCCGTCAACCCGCCTCAACGGTAGAGCCCATGTCCAGTCACCCACAAACTGCCTCCCCTGCCCTCCACGCGCTGGTCCAGCGTTCCAGCTTGCCAGGCCCTGTGCTCAGCGCCACCCAGGCGCAAGGCCTGCTGCAGGCCCACTACGGCCTCACCGGTGAGTGGTCGGCCTTGGGCAGCCAGCAGGACCTGAACCTGCGTGTGGTCGCGCCGCAAGGCAGCTTCGTGCTCAAGGCATGCCATGGCAGCTACGCCCAGGTCGAACTGGAGGCCCAGCATGCGGCCCTCGCCTACCTGCGCGAGCATGGCCTGCCCGTGCCAGGCGTGCGCCCGGCACTCAGTGGCGAAGCCTTGCTGGCCCTGGACGTCGCAGACCAGCCATTGCGGGTACGCCTGCTGGAATACATCGAGGGGCAACCGCTGACGCGCCTTGCTCACCTCCCGGCGCAACTGATGGCCGAACTGGGCGGGCTTTGCGCAAAGCTTGATCGGGCCTTGGCCGGTTTCGACCACCCTGGCCTCGAGCGCACCCTGCAATGGGACCCCAAGCATGCGCAAACGCTGATAGAGCACCTGCTCCCTGTGCTGCACGATGCCGACCAGCGCCGCCGCATCACACAGGCCACCGCGGTCGCTGCCCACCACCTGGCACCCCTGATCGGCAGCCTGCCAAGCCAAGCCGTGCACCTGGACATCACCGACGACAACACCGTGTGGGCGCGCGACGACCAGCGCCAATGGCAATTGCGAGGGCTGATCGACTTCGGCGACCTGCTACGTACCTGGCGCATCGCTGACCTGTCGGTAACCTGTGCGGCGCTGCTGCACCACGCCGAAGGCGACCCGCTGCGGATCCTCCCGGCGATCCGCGCCTACCAGGCCCACAACCCACTCACGGAGGAAGAGCTACGCGCCTTGTGGCCACTGGTGCTTAACCGCGCCGCAGTACTGGTGCTGAGCAGCGCACAGCAGTTGGCGGTGGACCCAGGCAACCAGTACACCCGCGACAATGTTGCCCATGAGTGGGAAATTTTCGACACCGCCACCGCCGTGCCCTTCGCCCTGATGCAGGCAGCGATCCTGCGGGCTGCGGGGTTGCCGGTCGCCACGCCAGACATGAGCGGCGGCGCATCGCTGCTTCCCGAACTGCAAGGGCAGGCGGTGCACCGGCTCGACCTCGGCGTGCTCAGTGCGCACTATGAGGCGGGCAACTGGGAGCAACCTGGCTTCGACCAGCACCTGCTCACCCGGCAACCTGCCCCGGCCTGCACCCTGTACGGGCAGTATCGCCTGTCGCAAACCCATATCGACCGCGCCGCAGAACCGGCCACTTGCGCCCTCGGCGTTGAACTGCATGTGCCGCACGCCAGCCTGCTCCAGGCACCGGCGGCCGGCACCTGGCAGCGCCATGGCGATGCTGTCGGTTGCCTGCGCACTGCGCACTGGGCCCTGTGGCTACAGGGGCTGCAGGATGCGCCAGTCGATGGCCAGGCCGTGGCCCAGGGCCAGGCGCTGGGCCGTAGTTGCGGCGTGCTTCGCGTGCAAGTGTGCCTGGGCACCGACACCCAGCCACCGTTCTTCGCCACCCCTTCCCATGCCGATGCCTGGCTGGCCCTGTGCCCTTCTCCCGCGCCGCTGCTGGGCCTGGACTGCGATGCCGAGCCACTGCCTGACCCACAGGCCCTGTTGGCGCGTCGCGACGCCAGCTTCGCGCGCTCGCAGAAACACTACTACGCGCAGCCACCCCACATCGAACGTGGCTGGCGCAACTACCTGTTCGACATGCAAGGCCGCGCTTACCTCGACATGCTCAACAACGTTGCGGTACTGGGCCATGGCCACCCGCGCATGGTCGCCGAGTCGGCGCGGCAGTGGTCGTTGCTCAATACCAACTCGCGCTTTCACTACGCGGCCGTCACCGAATTCTCCGAGCGTTTGCTGAAGCTGGTACCCGAAGGCTTCGACCGGGTTTTCATGGTCAACAGCGGGACCGAAGCCAATGACCTGGCGATACGGCTGGCCTGGGCCTACAGCGGCGGGCGCGACCTGCTCAGCGTGCTGGAGGCCTACCACGGCTGGTCGGTGGCCACCGATGCCATCTCCACGTCGATCGCCGACAACCCGCAGGCGTTGCACACCCGCCCGGACTGGGTGCACCCGGTCGAGGCGCCGAATACCTTCCGCGGCCGCTACCGTGGCGCCGACAGCGCAGCAGACTACCTGCGCGATGTCGACACGAAGCTGGCCGACCTCGATGCCCGTGGCCGACAGCTGGCCGGCATCATCTGCGAACCGGTGTACGGCAATGCCGGTGGCATCGCGCTGCCAGCGGGGTACCTGCGCGAGGCCTATGCCAAGGTCCGGGCCAGGGGCGGTGTGTGCATCGCCGACGAGGTCCAGGTCGGTTACGGCCGCCTGGGTGAATACTTCTGGGGCTTCGAGCAGCAAGGCGTGGTGCCCGATATCATCACCATGGCCAAGGGCATGGGTAACGGCCAGCCGCTGGGGGTGGTCATTACCCGCCGCGACATTGCCGAAGCACTGGAGGCCGAGGGTTATTTCTTCTCATCTGCCGGTGGCAGCCCGGTCAGTTGCCGCATTGGCATGGCAGTACTGGACGTGATGCAGGAAGAAGGCCTGTGGGACAACGCCCGCGACACCGGGCGCTATTTTAAGGCGCGCCTGCAGGCGCTGGTCGACAAGCACCCGCTGGCCGGCGCCGCGCATGGCTCGGGCTTCTACCTGGGCCTGGAACTGGTGCGTGACCGCGAAACACTGGAGCCCGCCACGCAGGAAACCCAGCTGCTCTGCGACAGGCTGCGGGAATTGGGCATCTTCATGCAACCCACAGGGGATCACCTGAACATTCTCAAGATCAAGCCGCCAATGTGCACCAGTCGGGCCAGCGTGGATTACTTCGTCGACAGCATCGACCGGGTGCTGGGTGAAGGGCTGTAGCGGCTCACCTTCTGCCAGATCGAGCGCCGCGCGAGCGGCGCTTCGCGGATAAACCCCGCGCCCACCCGCGGCCCTTTTTCGGGCGAGCACAAGCGCACCAACATGGCGCATGCCCTCCATAGCGCCACAAAAAGGCGCGGCATCAGCACGCAATTACCCACCCGCTTCATGCTTGTTCACATCTACTCACAAACGCCAACGTTTGCGTCTAGCCCGCATGCTCTCAAATGTGACCAGTGGGTCACCTTTTCTGCCTTTTCTCTCCTACACTCGGTTTTCGGCCCGCGATTTGCTCAATGGAAGAGTGACGAAAATAAGTCGAACTTTACGGAACGCGGGCAGGTCAGGAAGTAAGTAGGCCAAACGCAACGGGATCCCCCAGCTTCGGCCACCACCCCTACCCGCTCAAACGCCTTCGGCCGGAACGCCGGGAGCGCGGTGCCTGTGCGCACGACCTTGGGGCATGGAAAGCAGTACGTATTCAGCAAGCAGAGAGAATTAGCACGAAACAACGCCACGGGTGCCAGCACCCGGCAAGCATATGGACGGAGAGAAGTATGATCAGTGCCGCTGTCGAGCCACACGTAAACACGTTCACCACCGAGAAGCGCGAACCGCTCACCCCGGATTTCGCCACGACAGCCAAGGCACCCGGCGCCCAGCGCCAGCACAACCCCAACAAGCGCAAGATTCTGTTCGTGACCTCGGAAATCGCCGACCTGGTCAAGACGGGCGGCCTGGGTGACGTGTCTGCAGCCCTGCCGCGCGCCCTGGCGCACCTGCACGATGTTAGGGTGTTGATCCCGGGCTACCCGCAGGTGGTCGAAAGCGACAACCCGATCCATATCGTCGGCGAACTGGGCGGCCACGCAGCCCTGCCGCCATGCAAGATCGGCCGCATGGACATGCCCGACGGCCTGGTCATCTATGTGCTCATCTGCCCCGAACTGTACCAGCGCGACGGCACCCCCTACGGCGCCAACAACGGTCGCGACTGGCCAGACAACCACATCCGTTTCGCTCGCCTGGGCCTGGCCGCTGCGGAAATCGCAGCCGGCGAAGGCATGATCCACTGGAAGCCCGAAGTGGTGCATGCGCATGACTGGCCTGCCGGCCTGGCGCCAGCCTACATGCACTGGCGCGGCCTCAACACGCCAACCCTGTTCACCATCCACAACCTGGCCTACCAAGGTGTGTACAGCCGTGGGTGCAGCCCCGAACTGGCCATCCCGGAACACGCCATGCAGCAGGAAGGCATGGAGTTCTACGGCAAGCTGTCGTTCCTCAAGGCCGGCCTTGCCTACTCCAGCCACATCACCACGGTCAGCGCCACCTATGCCCGGGAAATCACCACCCCGGAATTCGGCTGCGGCCTGGATGGCTTCCTCGCCAGCAAAGCCCAGCAAGGCCTGCTTGGCGGCATCCCCAACGGTATCGACGAAAGCTGGGACTCGGCCACCGACAAGCACCTGCAGCACAACTTCAGCATCAATGACTGGGAAGGCAAGGCACGCAATACCCACGAAGTACGCCAACTGTTCGGCCTGGACGACTCCGACGGCCCACTGTTCGCAGTGGTTTCGCGCCTGGTTTACCAGAAAGGCCTGGACCTGACCTTGGGCGTGGCCGACTACATCGTCGAACAAGGCGGGCAGATCGCGATCATCGGCCGTGGCGAGCCGGAGGAAGAACAGGCCATGCGCGAACTGGCGCTGCGCCACCCAGGCCGTATCGGGGTACGCATCGGCTTCAACGAAACCGACGCCCGGCGCATGTTCGCCGGCAGTGATTTCCTGCTGATGCCCTCGCGCTACGAGCCCTGCGGGCTCAGCCAGATGTATGCCCAGCGCTTTGGCTCGCTGCCAGTGGCGCGCAATACCGGCGGCCTGGCCGACACCATCGAGTGCGGGGTCACGGGCTTCCTGTTCAACGAATCGACCGTCGACAGCTACCGCGAAGCGCTTGGCCGCGCCTTCTACGTTTATGGCAAGAAGGACCTGCTCAACGCCATGCGCTGCCTGTCGATGACCCAACCGTTCAACTGGTGCCAGGCGGTGGAACCCTACGCCCGGCTGTACGAAGACCTGGTCAAGCAAGCACAACTGAGCCACTACTGAGCGAGGGCAGTAAGATGCACAGGCATGGCGCACACTTGCTGGACGCCACGTCGGCGCGCTTCGCCCTCTGGGCACCCGATGCGCGCAGCGTGAGCGTGGAACTGGAGCAGCAGCCGGCTATCGCCCTGCAGCCCGATGAAGACGGTTGGTTCAGCGGCGTGGCGCCCTGCCGGGCCGGCGACCGTTACCACTTTCGAATTGATGATGAACTGCAGGTGGCCGACCCGGCGTCGCGCTACCAGCCTACTGGCGTGCACGGCCCCAGCCAGGTGGTGGATGTGGCCAGCTACCCCTGGCAGCACCCGTGGCTAGGCCGCCCCTGGCACGAGGCGGTGATTCAAGAGCTGCACGTAGGCCTGCTCGATGGTTACCAGGGCGTAGCCCGGCAACTGCCGAAGCTGGCCGCGCTGGGTATCAGCGCAATAGAGCTGATGCCCCTGGGGCAGTTCCCCGGCGAGCGCAACTGGGGCTACGACGGCGTATTGCCCTATGCCCCGCAGCACACCTACGGCAGCCCAGAGCAACTGTGCGCGTTGGTCGACCAGGCCCATGGTGAAAAGCTGATGGTGCTGGTGGACGTGGTGTACAACCACTTCGGCCCCGACGGCAATTACCTGCACCAGTATGCCAGCCCGTTCTTCCGGGAAGACCGGCAGACGCCCTGGGGCGCGGCCATCGACTTCCGCCGCCCGCAGGTGCGCGAATACTTTATCCAGAACGCACTGATGTGGCTGTGCGACTACCGCTGCGACGGCCTGCGCCTGGATGCCGTACATGCCATCGACCAACCCGATTTTCTGGTGGAACTGGCCGAGCGCGTGCGTGCGGCAGTGGAGCCCGGGCGCCACGTGTGGCTGGTGCTGGAGAACGAGCACAACCAGTCCACCCTGTTGCAACAGGGTTTCGACGCGCAGTGGAACGATGACGGCCACAACGCCCTGCATGTGCTGCTCACCGGCGAGACCGAAGGCTATTATGCCGACTACAAGGACCGCCCCATCGACCAGTTGGCACGCTGCCTGGCCGAAGGCTTCGTGTTCCAGGGCCAGGCCAACCGCCACGGTACGCCGCGCGGCGAACCCAGCGCGCATCTGCCACCCAGTGCCTTCGTACTGTTCCTGCAGAACCACGATCAGGTTGGCAACCGCGCACTGGGCGAGCGCCTGACCCGCCTGTGCCCACCGCCGGCACTGCGCGCTGCCACCACCTTGCTCCTGATGGCACCGATGATCCCCTTGCTGTTCATGGGTGACGAAGAAGGCAGTTGCCAGCCCTTCCTGTTCTTTACCGACTTCCACGACGAACTGGCCGATGCAGTGCGCGAAGGCCGCCGTGGCGAGTTCGCCCATTTCAAGGCCTTCGCTGACCCCGAGCAGCGCGAGCACATTCCCGACCCCAACGCCGAACAGACCTATGCCGCATCGCGCCCTTACAGCAAGCAGGTGCTGGCCGGCTGGCACGGCCTGTATCAGCAGTTGCTCGACCTGCGCCGCCACCATGTGATCCCGCACCTGCCTGGCAGCTGTGCGCTGGGCGCCGAGGTGCACGGTGACAAGGCAGTCACCGCACGCTGGCAGCTGGGCAATGGCAACACCTTGCGCATCGACCTGAACCTGGCCGACAGCCCGCAGCCGGTCGAGCTGCCGCCACCGCCCTTGCGGTTGTTCGACAGCGGCGATGCTCGCCACCCCGACAGCCAACTGGCGGCGTACAGCTGCGTGGTCAGCCTGCTTCCCCCTGCCCAGGAGCGCCCATGAGCGAAACCGCCCTGCACCGCTTGGCGAGCCGCGTCGGGCTTAGCCGTGACTGGATCGACGCCAATGACCGCCCTCAGCGCGTGAGCGACCACGTGCTGCGCAACCTGCTCGAAAACCTGGGCCACCCGGCCGGCGACGATGCGGCAATCGCCGCAAGCCTACAGGCCTTGGAAGCCGCCGACGACAGTGAGCACCTGCCGCCCTTGTTGACGGCCGACCATGGCCAGCCGCTGGACCTGTCGCGCTATTTCAGCGCGGCCAGCGTCGCCCGTTGCACCCTCGAGGACAGCGCCACGCGTGTGCTGGAACTTGACCGGCAGGCCCGCCTGCCCGGTGAACTGCCTGTCGGTTACCACCAGGTCGAGATCGACAGCCGCCGCTTCACGGTGGCCGTAGCGCCGCCCCGTTGCCATAGCCTTGACGACAGCCTTGAGCACAGCGCGCAGCAACCACCCGCGCGCTGCTGGGGGCTGGCGGTTCAGCTGTACAGCCTGCGCCGCCCTGGCGACGGCGGTTATGGCGACTGCCTGGCCCTTGAACAACTGGCCCGCTCGGCCGCAGAGCGCGGCGCCGATGCCTTGGCCATCAGCCCGATTCATGCCCTGTCGGCCATCGACCAGGAACATTACAGCCCCTACTCGCCCTCCAGCCGCCTGCTGCTCAATACCTTGTACGCCAGCCCCGCCGCCCTGCTGGGTGAACGGGAAGTGCGCATGGCCATCGAAGCCTGCGGCCTGGAACAACAGCTGGAAGAACTGCAACAGCGCCCGCTGGTTGACTGGCCACGTGCCGCCAGCGCCCAGCTGCGTGTGCTGGAGGCGCTGTACCAGGGGTTCAGCCAAGGCAGCCACCCGCTGCGCGAAGACTTCTACAGCTTCCGCGAAGCCGCCGGTGAAGCGCTGGAGCATCACTGCCGCTTCGAAGTGCTGCAGGCCCATGCCGTGGAGCACGGCCTGGGCGCCGACTGGCGGCACTGGCCCACGCCCTGGCAAGACCCCTGTCACCCGCAAGTCCAGGCCATCGCCGAGGCCTACCCGGCCAAGGTGGAGTTCCACGCGTTCTGCCAATGGCTCACCGAGCGTGGCCTGCAACGCGCCCACGAGGCCGCCCGCGGCAACGGCATGAGGGTGGGCCTGATCGCCGACCTGGCAGTTGGCGCCGACGGTGCCGGCAGCCAGGCCTGGAGCCGCCAGGACGAATTGCTGTCGGGCCTGAATGTGGGCGCACCGCCCGACATTCTCAACCGGGCCGGACAGAACTGGGGGATTTGCGCCTTTTCGCCCGAAGGCCTCAAGCGCAACGGCTACCGCGCGTTCATCGAAATGTTGCGGGCCAACCTGGCGCATGCCGGCGGCCTGCGCATCGACCACGTCATGGGCCTGCGCCGGCTGTGGCTGATACCGCAAGGCGCCGAGCCCAGCGAAGGCGCCTACCTCAATTACCCGCTGGAGGACCTGCTGCGGCTGCTGGCGCTGGAATCGCACCGCCACCAGGCCATCATCCTCGGTGAAGACCTGGGCACGGTGCCCGCCGGCCTGCGCGAAGCCCTGGCCGAGAAAGCCGTACTGGGCATGCGCGTGCTGCCTTTCGAGCAGCGCCAGCCTGGGCAATTCACGCCGATACTCGACTGGCCCGACAACGCCCTGGCCACCACCGGTACCCACGACCTGGCGCCCCTGGCCGGCTGGCTGAAAAACCGCGATATCGACTGGAGCCACCGCTTGCAACTCATTGACGCTGCCACCGAACTGCACTGGCGCCACGACCGCCAGAAACAACACGACGGCCTGCGCCGCACCTTGCAGGCCAACTATGGCGTGCTCAAGGACGATGACGCCGTGATCGATGCCGCCATCCGCTACGTGGGCCATACCCGGGCGCCCCTGGTGCTGGTACCGCTGGAAGACCTGTTGGGCTGCGACGAGCAACCCAACCTGCCAGGCACCACCACCGGCCACCCCAACTGGCGCCGGCGCTTCGCCCGCCCGGTGCATGATCTGCTGAATGACGACGATGCCGCGCGGCGCCTGGAGCTGCTTGCCCAAGCCCGCGAACAAGCCTGGGAGCGTGACCGATGAAGCCCTTGAGCGCTACCTTGCGCCTGCAGTTCCACAGTGACTTCACCCTCGACCACGCCGTGCCGCTGGTGCCCTACTTCGCCCAATTGGGCATCAGCCACCTGTATGCCTCACCCATCCTCAAGGCCCGTGCCGGTTCACGCCACGGCTACGACGTGGTCGACCCGACCCAGGTCAACCCCGAGCTGGGCGGCGAGGCGGCGTTGCAGCGCTTGGTCGCGGCCTTGCGCCAGCATGGCATGGGGCTGATCCTCGACACCGTGTCCAACCACATGGCCGTAGGCGGCGCGGACAACCCGTGGTGGCAATGCCTGCTGGCCTGGGGCCGGCGTAGCCCGTACGCAGAATTCTTCGACATCCAGTGGCATTCCAGCGATCCGCTGTTGGCCGGGCAATTGCTGTTGCCGTTCCTGGGCAACGACTATGGCGTGTGCTTGAAAAACGGCGAACTCCCGCTGGAGTTCGACAAGGACCGGGGCGTGCTGCAAGTCGCCCACTACCAGCACCGTTTCCCGATTTGCCCGATCGACTACGGCTGGATCCTGGCCCTGAGCCCGGACCCCGCCTTGCAGGCCCTGGCAGAGCATTTCACGGCGCTGGGCGAAGCGGCCACGCCATTGGCTGACGCCCTGCCCCTGCAGGCCGAACTGGCGCGCCTGGTGCAGCAGGGTGCCGACCTCGAATCGGCCCTGGTGGCGTTCGACAGCCGTGCCGAAAGCGGCTTCAAGCGCCTGCACCTGCTGCTGGAGCGCCAGACTTACCGGCTGGCCAGTTGGCGCACCGCCGCCGACGACATCAACTGGCGGCGCTTCTTCGACATCAACGAACTGGGTGGCCTGCGGGTCGAGCGCGCGGTGGTGTTCGAGGCGACCCACGCCAAGCTCTTCGAGCTGATCGAGCGCGGCCTGGTGGACGGCCTGCGCATTGACCATATCGACGGCCTGGCCGACCCGCGCGGCTATTGCCGCAAGCTGCGCCGGCGCGTCGACGGCCTGCTGGCCGCTCGGCCGCTGAACGCCGCGGTCGAACACTTCCCGATCTACGTGGAAAAGATTCTCGGCAGCGGCGAACACCTGCACCTCGACTGGCACACCGACGGCACCACTGGCTACGAGTTCATGAACCAGGTATCGCTGCTGCAGCACGACCCGGCCGGCGAAGCACCGCTGACCGAGTTGTGGGCCAACGTCAGCGAGCGCCCGGCCTTTGCTGAAGAAGTGCGCCAGGCGCGCCACCTGGTGCTCAACGCCAGCCTGGCAGGCGACTGCGAGTCGGTAGCCCAGGCGCTGTTGCAGGTCGCCCGCAACGACCTGATGACCCGCGACCTGACCTTGGGCGCCATCCGCCGTGCCTTGCAGGCGCTGGTGGCG
Organism: Pseudomonas sp. NBRC 111127; assembly: GCF_001320345.1. Lineage (NCBI taxonomy): Bacteria > Pseudomonadati > Pseudomonadota > Gammaproteobacteria > Pseudomonadales > Pseudomonadaceae > Pseudomonas > Pseudomonas sp. NBRC 111127. The sequence goes on from NZ_BCBD01000030.1 coordinate 23,620, forward strand.
CACTATCCGGTGTACCGCACCTACTTCAATGCTTGCGGGCGCCCGGCTGAAGACGAAGTGTTTTTCCAGCAAGCCCTGACCAATGCCCGCCAGGACCTGGCCGAAGCCGACTGGCCGTTGCTCGACCAACTGGAACAGTGGCTGGGTGGCCAAGGCTGGCGGCAATTGCCGCCGGGGCGCGCGCGCAAGCAGTTGCGCCATGCCTGCGTACGCTTCCAGCAACTGACCGCGCCCAGTGCCGCCAAGGCGGTGGAAGACACGGCCTTCTACCGCAGCGCGCGGCTGCTGTCGCGCAACGATGTGGGCTTCGAGACCGAGCGCTTCAGTGCCCCGCTGGCGCACTTCCACAACGAAGCGCAACGGCGCCTGCGCGACTTCCCCGACAACCTGCTGGCCACCGCCACCCATGACCACAAGCGTGGCGAAGACACACGCGCCCGCCTGGCCGTGCTCAGCGAGCGGGGGCCGTGGCTGGCCAGCCGCGTGGAGCACTGGCGCGAGCTGGCGGCGCCGCTGCGTGCGCCGCTGGAGGACGGCCTGGCGCCCAGCCCCGGCGACGAGCTGATGCTGTTGCAGACGCTGCTCGGCAGTTGGCCGCTGGACCTTGACCTGCACGACGCCAACGCCTTGCGCCAATACGCCGAACGCGTGCGCCAGTGGCAGCAGAAGGCCCTGCGCGAGGCCAAGCTGCGCAGCAGCTGGAACGCGCCGAACGAAGCCTACGAGGCGGCCTGTGCCCGCTACCTGGACGGTTTGCTGCTGGGCAGTGAAAACCAGCAGTTGCGCCAATCGGTGGCCGATGCCGCACAACTGCTCGCCTGCCCCGGCGCCCTCAATGGCCTGGTGCAGGCCCTGCTGCGCATGACCACCCCGGGCGTGCCCGACCTGTACCAGGGCAACGAATACTGGGACCTGAGCCTGGTCGACCCGGACAACCGCCGCGCCGTGGACTACGCTTTGCGGCGTGCCACCCTGGAAAGCACCACCCCCGTGGCCGAGCTGCTGTCGCACTGGCGCGACGGCCGCCTCAAGCAGGCCTTGGTCGCCCGTGTGCTGGACTGCCGCCAGGCACATGCCGAGCTGTTCCGCCGCGGTGCCTACCTGCCGCTGACGGTACAGGGCCGGCATGCCGACAAGGTCATCGCCTTTGCCCGGCTGGCTGAAGGCGAACGCGCCATCGTCGTGGCCCCGCGCCTGGCCAGCAGCCTGCTCGGCAGCGCGCCAACACCGTTGATCCCGGCACAGAACTGGGACGACACCCGGCTGGTTTTACCGTTTGCCGTATCACCTGCCAATTCGACGGGACTTTTCCCATGCGCGGCGGTCAGCTCATCAAGGGAGCTGATGTTGAGCGCCGTGCTGGCGGAGTTTCCGGTCAACCTGTTGATCCAACAATCTTGAGCATCAGGAGCGTTTCGATGAGTGTCGATGAAAAGCGTATTCGCGAATTTGCCTACCAGATCTGGGAGTCAGAAGGTAAACCCGCCGGCCAGGAAGACCGCCACTGGGAAATGGCCCGCAAGCTGGCCGAGGCCGAGGCCCTGGCACCTAAAGCCGCACCGCGCAAGCGGGCCCCTGCCAAACCCAAGCCGGCAGCCGAGCCCAAGCCGCCGGCCGAACCCAAGGTAGCGGCACTGCCGGGGGTAAAACCCGCGGCGGCGAAGAAACCACGGGCGGTCAAAAAGCCAACTGCCGGTTAAACCGGTTTAGGCCACTTCGCGGCCTGCCCGCTCCCCCATGATCGCCACACGGCTGGCGGTCGTGGTTGCTTCAGGGGACCGGGCGCCACCGAGAGGGCACCTGGGCAGCACTGCATCACTTCCATACCTTCCACCACGGCCATTTGAGGATTGCCATGAGCCCCCGTACCCCGAAGAAAACCCGCTCGGTTGCCCCAACCCGCATCCGCGAAGGCCAACCTTTTCCCCTCGGCGCCACCTGGGATGGGCTGGGCGTCAACTTCGCCCTGTTTTCGGCCAATGCCACCAAGGTCGAGCTGTGCCTGTTCGACGCCACCGGCGAGCATGAGCTCGAACGCATCGAGCTGCCCGAATACACGGACGAGATCTACCATGGCTACCTGCCCGATGCGCACCCTGGCCTGGTGTATGGTTACCGCGTCCATGGCCCGTACGAGCCGCAAAACGGTCACCGCTTCAACCCCAACAAACTGCTGATCGACCCTTATGCCAAGCAGCTGGTCGGCGAACTCAAGTGGTCCGAGGCACTGTTTGGCTACACCATCGGCCACCCCGACGACGACCTGTCGTTCGATGAACGTGACAGCGCCCCCTTCGTGCCCAAGTGCAAGGTGATCGACCCGGCCTTCACCTGGGGCCGTGACGAGCGCGTACAAGTACCTTGGGAGCGCACCATCCTCTACGAGGCGCACACCCGCGGCATCAGCATGCGCCACCCCGCTGTGCCGGAGGAGCTGCGCGGTACCTTCGCCGGCTTGGCCAACGACGAATTGCTCAAGCACATCAAGGACCTGGGTGTTTCCAGTATCGAGTTGCTGCCGATTCACGCGTTCGTCAATGACCAGCACCTGCTGGACAAGGGCCTGAACAACTACTGGGGCTACAACAGCATCGCCTTTTTCGCGCCCCACCCGCGCTACCTGGCCAGCGGCAAGATCGCCGAGTTCAAGGAGATGGTCGCGCACCTGCACGACGCCGGGCTGGAGGTGATTCTCGATGTGGTCTACAACCACACTGCCGAGGGCAACGAGCGCGGCCCGACCCTGTCGATGCGCGGTATCGACAACGCCTCGTACTACCGCCTGATGCCCGATGACAAGCGCTACTACATCAACGACTCCGGCACCGGCAACACCCTGGACCTGAGCCACCCCTGCGTGCTGCAACTGGTCACCGATTCGCTACGCTACTGGGCCGGCGAAATGCACGTGGACGGCTTCCGCTTCGACCTGGCGACCATCCTTGGCCGGTACCATGACGGCTATAGCGAGCGCCACGGCTTCCTCGTGGCCTGCCGCCAGGACCCGATGCTGAGCCAGGTCAAACTGATTGCCGAGCCGTGGGACTGCGGGCCAGGCGGCTACCAGGTGGGCAACTTCGCCCCCGGCTGGGCCGAATGGAACGACCGCTTCCGCGACACCGTGCGTGCCTTCTGGAAAGGCGATGAAGGCCAGCTGGCCGACTTTGCCGCGCGCATGACGGCCTCGGGCGACATGTTCAACAACCGTGGCCGCCGGCCGTACTCCTCGGTGAACTTCATCACCGCGCACGACGGTTTTACCTTGCGCGACCTGGTGTCGTACAACCACAAGCACAACGAAGACAACGACGAGAACAACCAGGACGGTACCGACAACAACCTGTCGTGGAACTGCGGCGCCGAAGGGCCGACCGAAGACCCGGCCGTGAACGCCCTGCGCATGCGCCAGATGCGCAACTTCTTCGCCACTTTGCTGCTGGCCCAGGGCACGCCGATGATCGTGGCGGGCGACGAGTTCAGCCGCACCCAGCACGGCAACAACAATGCCTACTGCCAGGACAGTGAGATCGGCTGGATCAACTGGGACCTCGACGAGGAAGGCAAAGAGCTGCTGGCCTTCGTCAAGCGCCTGACTCGCCTGCGCCTCACCTACCCGGTACTGCGCCGCTCGCGGTTCCTGGTCGGCGATTACAATGAAGCGATCGGGGTCAAGGACGTGACCTGGCTGGCGCCGGATGGCGGCGAGATGACCGTGGAGCAGTGGGAAGACCCGCACGGCCGCTGCCTGGGCATGCTGATCGATGGCCGCGCGCAGGTCAGCGGTATCGCCCGGCCCGGCGCCGAGGCAACCGTGCTGCTGATCGTCAACTCGCACTATGATGTGGTGCCGTACAAGCTGCCGACAGTACCGGATGGCGATCACTGGAACTGCCTGATCGACACTGACCGGCCCGAACTGCGCAAGGGCCAGCACCTGCAGTTCGACAGCACCTTCGAGGTGAAGGGGCGCTCCATGGTGCTGATGGTGTTGCAACGCGAAGACGAGTGAACCGGGTAGGCGCGGTGGGCAGTGCCCGCCGCGGCCTCTTCAGTGCCTGTGAGATCGAACGCCGCCACTGTCGAAGCGTGGCGCTAGCAATCATTCTTCATAGCGCCCGTGCGGGAAATAGCAAACGCCGCTATAGCCGCACGGTTTTTCTTTTGAATCAGCGCCTTGGTCACCCCCACAAAAGGTGAACGGGCCTTTCACGTTTTCTTGACGCAAGCCCTCCCCTCTCCTTAGCTGAAGATTACCGAGCAGTAAAAATCTCGCGCCGAGCCTCTAGCGCGCGCCTTTGGGCGCGTGTGCCGAAGCGGGCGTGCTGGTTTGGGTCGCCCTCTGTTTTGCCGTACAGCCTGTGACAACAGACCAGGTCCTCAAGCTGTACTTCACAAGAGCAAAGGAGACCCGCCATGAAAACCACTTCGAGCCCCGTGCGCATCGACCGCCTTTTCTACGCGGTTTCCACGTCGCTGCTTCTGGCAACCCCGGTGGAAACGTTCGCGTATGAGTGGTCACAGCTTTATCCGCCCCTACCCCGCAACGGCACACAAGCGCCCGAACCGCTCGCAGCGCCCGACCAGCAACTGATGACCGGCCCCGAGCTGTTCGTGCGTGCAACGCCAGCAGGCGAGGTGCAACGCGCCGGGAGGGTGGTCGGCCATAACAACCTGCAAGGCAGCTTCAATGGCATGCGCCCGCTGTTGGGCGACAAGCCGCGCAATGCTACGCAACTGAGCGGGGAAAGCCTGGGCATGTACTGGAGCATGGCCCACGCACAGGGCTGGCACCTGGATGCCGTGGCCGTGGGTTCGCGCATCGAGGTGGATGGCGGGGGTGACACCGGCCAACGGCCGAGCGACAGCGGCCACGCTATGACTTTCTCGGTGGAGGGCGGCTATCCGATCCCCCTGGCTGGCAGTTGGGTGATCGAACCCCAGGCGCAATTGATGAACCAGCAGTTCTTCCCCGGTAGCCAAGGGCAGCACGCAACCCGGCAGGCCTTCGACAGCCAGCCCAGCTGGAGCGGCCGCGTCGGCGCCACATTGTCCGGGCGCTATGAAATGCGCGGCATGCCCCTGGAGCCTTATGTGCGGACCAACGTGTGGTATGACTTCAGCAACCCTGACGAGGTGAAGCTGGAGCAGGTCGACAAGATCTCCAGTTCGCGCTTTTCGACAACGGTGGAACTGGGCCTGGGGCTGGTGGCGCGGGTAACGCCCTCGGTGGCCATGTTCGTCAGTGCCGACTACAGCAGCGATGTGGATGGCAATGACCTCAATGGGCTGATTGGCAGCCTTGGGGTGCGCATGCGGTGGTAGCCTGCGCTGGCCCTGGCGCCGGCAAACCAGCGGCAGGGCCAGCACAGCAGATGCATCAGGCGGGCTTCATCACCAGCACACCCAGCGGGGGCAGGTTCAGGGCCAGCGACTGCGGCTGGCCGTGGCTGGCGATGTCTTCGCTGTGCACCAGCCCAAGGTTGCCGACATTGGAGCCCGCGTACATCTCGGCATCGCTGTTCAACAGCTCCTGCCAGCGCTCGCCGAACGGCACGCCAATGCGGTAACCCTCACGCGGAACCGGGGTGAAGTTGGCGACCACCAGCACGGGTTCGCCACTGCTGCTCCAGCGCAGCCAGGCAAACACGCTGTTCTGTGCATCGTCACCGATCAGCCACTGGAAGCCCTGTGGCTGGCAGTCCTGCTCATGCAACGCCGGGACTTCGCGGTACAGCCGGTTGAGGTCACTCACCAGGCGCTGCACGCCTTGGTGCTCAGGGTACTGCAGCAGGTACCAGTCCAGCTGGCTATCGTGGTTCCACTCCCGCCACTGGCCAAATTCGCAGCCCATGAATAGCAGCTTCTTACCGGGGTGGGCCCACATGAAGGCCAGGTAAGCGCGCAGGTTGGCGAACTTCTGCCAGCGGTCGCCGGGCATCTTGTCGATCAGCGAGTGCTTGCCGTGTACCACTTCGTCGTGGGAAATGGGCAGGATGAAATGCTCGGAGTAGGCATACACCAGGCCAAAGCTCATCTCGTTGTGGTGGTGGGCACGGTGGACCGGGTCGTTCTGGATATAGTGCAGGGTGTCGTGCATCCAGCCCATGTTCCATTTGTAGGCAAAGCCCAGCCCGCCCTGCTCGATCGGCTGGCTGACCCCGGGCCAGGCGGTGGACTCCTCGGCGATGATCAACGCCCCCGGCGCCTCATGGGCCGCCACACCGTTGAGGTGGCGAATGAAGTCGATGGCCTCGAGGTTTTCGCGCCCGCCGTGGCGGTTGGGCACCCACTCGCCGGCCTTGCGCGAATAGTCCCGGTACAGCATCGAGGCCACCGCATCGACGCGCAGCCCGTCGATGTGGAAATGCTTCAACCAATGCAGCGCAGAGGCCATCATGAACCCGCGCACCTCATTGCGGCCCAGGTTGTAGATCAGCGTGTTCCAGTCCTGGTGGTAGCCTTCCAGCGGGTTGTCGTACTCGTACAGGGCCGTGCCGTCGAAGCGCGCCAGGCCATGTTCGTCTGTCGGGAAGTGTGCCGGTACCCAGTCCAGCAATACCCCGATGCCGCCCTGGTGGCAGGCATCGATGAAGGCGGCGAAGTCCTCGGCACTGCCGTAGCGCGAGGTGGGGGCGAACATCGACAGTGGCTGGTAGCCCCAGGAACCGCCGAACGGGTGTTCCATGATCGGCAGCAGTTCAATATGGGTGAAGCCCAGCGTCTGCACATACGGCACCAGGCGCTCGGCCAGTTCCCGCCAGTTGTAGTAGCGCCCGACTTCGCCGGCCTCGTCCATTTCGCAGCGCCAGGAGCCGGGGTGCAGCTCATAGATCGACAATGGCGCGTTGTACGCATGGCGCTGCGCCCGTTGCGCCATCCAGTCGTGGTCTTGCCAGGCATGGCCCAGCTCACCCGCTACCTTGGACGCCGTGCTCGGCGGCAATTCGGTGGCGCGGGCCAGGGGGTCGGCCTTCAACGGCAGGATGCCATCCTTGCCGAGCACTTCGAACTTGTAGGTTTCACCCACGCCCAGCCGTGGGATGAACAGCTCCCACACCCCAGCACCATGGCGCAGGCGCATCAGGTGGCGACGCCCATCCCAGTTGTTGAAGTCGCCCACCACCGATACCCGCCGGGCGTTGGGGGCCCACACCGAAAAGCACACCCCGTCGACGCCCTCGACCTGCACCGGCTGCGCGCCGAAACGCCCGGACAGGTCGCGGTGGTTGCCCTCGGCAAACAGGTGCAGGTCCATGTCGCCTAATTGCGGACCAAAGCTATACGGGTCCTCGGTCATCTGCTCGCCACCGGCCCAGCCGATCTGCAGCAGGTAAGGCTGTGCTGTATCGAGGTGCGCGGTGAACAAGCCTGGCAGGCTGCCCTGCGCCATTTCGGTGAGGATGCGCCCGTCTTCGCGGGCAAGAATGCGCACATTCAGGGCGCTGGGCAGGAAGGCGTTGACCACCTGCCCGCCTGCGCCGTCGTCATGGGGGCCGAGTACCGCAAATGGATCGGCGTGTTCGGCGCGGGCCAGGGCGTCGAGGTCCCGTTGCCGAAGGCCGCCGTTTTCACGCGTTGTTACGTTCATTCTGACTCTCCCCAGGTACTGATCAGTCCATGCAGGCCATGCAAAGGCACGGCCAGCCAACTCGGCCGGTTCTCGGCTTCATAAGTAATTTCGTAGGCGGCCTTTTCCAGGCAGAAAAGCTCCAGTGCAGCGCGCTCGCCTTCCGCCTGCTGCCAGGCGTGGGGCATGGCAGCGGTGGCCAGGCCGTACGCCTCGATAAAGGCATGCCGCGACTGGTGCAGGTACTGCCGGGCCACCCGTTGCCGCGCCTGCCGAGCCGCCTCGGAAAGGTCCACCGTAGACGCGCTGCGCAAGATCATCGCAGCAGCATAGTCGAACGACCGCAGTACGCCGCTGACATCTTTGTAGGGGCTGTGTTTGGCCCTGCGTTCTTCCAGGGGCCGGGCCGGCTCACCCTCGAAATCGATCAGGTAGGCATCACCCTGCACCACCAGCACCTGGCCCAGGTGCAAGTCACCGTGCACGCGCATCAGCAAGCCGCCCTCGGCCTGCTCGGCCAACTGGCGAACATGCTCGACCAGGCCATCACGCTGCTGCTGCAGGTCATCGACCAGCGCTTGGCTGTCGCGGTCCAGGTGGTCGCGGTGCTGCGCCAGCAGGTCGAGGGCATGGGTCAACTCGGCACTGATCTGGGTCACCCAGCGTTCGCGGTCGTGGGCATCGCTGGGCCGCGGCTGGAAGGCCGGGTCATCGGTGGGTGCTGCCAGCAACACGTGCATCTCGCCCAGGCGCTGGCCGAACAAGGCGGCGAAGGCTGTGAGTTCGGCGAGGGCGTCGGTATGTGCCTCGGTATCCGAACGGGTGGGCTCCATCTGGTCACGGATGGCGCGCTCAAGCGTGTTCTGGGTCCAGGCCCAGGCGTCGCCCTGGTTGCTCAGGTAGCCTTGGGCGATCATCAGCAAGTGCGGTGCTGCCTGCGCATCCACGCGGCTGACCCAGGCCAGCAGTGGCGAGATATTGGCAAAGCCGGCAGCGGTCAGGTACGCGCTCATTTCCAGCTCCGGGTGAATGCCCGGGTTGACCCGGCGGATCAACTTGAGCACCACACGGTCTCCGATGACCACCGAGCTGTTGGACTGTTCGGCGCTGAGGTAGCGCACCTGGCTTTCTTCACTCAGCCCCAGGCTGGCCAGTTGCTCGGTGCAGTCGAAACGCAGCTCGCCTTCAGCGGCGCCGCACGCCAGCCGCGTGCTTTCCTGGCACGCCCGCAATACGGCGCGGATGAACGGCTCGAGCACGAACGCATCGGTAATCAGACCCATCTGATTGGCCCGGCGCACCCGGGACAACGCCAGTTGCTGCGGCAGCGCACTGTTGATCTGCTCTTCGGGCAGCAGCCCGAACGGCAATTGATAACGGGTGGCCACGCCGTCGCTGAGCACTTCAAGCTCGCTGAGCAATACCGGTATAGGGGCGGTGCCGAAACGAACGCCATAACACAGCCGTACCTGGTCTATGGGCCCTTCCTTGCCGGCAAACCACCGCCGTTTCGGCAGGTACCGGGGCAGGATGTTGGTTTGCAGGGTGTCGCTGGCAGGCGCCGCCAGCAGTTCGTCCATGCGTTGGCGCAATACCAGCGTAATCAATTCGGGTAACCCCTCGGTAGGCTGGGCGTGCCAGCTGGGCATACGGTCGTGCGATGCCAGCAGGAACCAGTAGAAGGCATAGGGTGGCAATGTAAGCAGGAACGGCAGGTGCCCGATTGGCGGGAAGGCACTGCCGCCGAGCATCTCCACCGGTACTTTGTCGGCGTACTGTGACAATTCCAGTTCTGCCGCCTGGGCGGCGCGGGAAACGTTGGCCACGCACAGGATGACCTCGGTGTTGCCATCGGCATCGGTGTATTCGCGAATGTAGGCCAGGATGCGCCGATTGCTGGGGCTCAGCGTGCGCAGCGTGCCACGGCCGAAAGCCTTCTGCTGCTTGCGCACCGCCAGCATGCGCCGGGTCCAGTTGAGCAGCGAGTGCGGGTCGTGGCTTTGTGCCTCGACGTTGACCGTCTGGTAGCCGTACAACGGGTCCATCACCGGGGGCAGCACCAGGCGCTGTGGGTCGGCGCGGGAAAAACCGCCATTGCGGTCCGGCGACCATTGCATGGGGGTGCGCACGCCATCGCGGTCGCCCAGGTAGATGTTGTCGCCCATGCCCAGCTCGTCACCGTAGTACAGCGTGGGCGTGCCGGGCATCGATAGCAGCAGGCTGGTGAGCAGTTCGATGCGCCGGCGGTCACGCTGCAGCAAGGGCGCCAGGCGCCGACGGATGCCCAGGTTGATGCGCGCGCGGCGGTCTTCTGCGTAGTAGTTCCACAGGTAGTCGCGCTCGCGGTCGGTGACCATTTCCAGGGTCAGCTCATCGTGGTTGCGCAGAAAGATCGCCCATTGGCAGTTGGCCGGGATGTCCGGGGTCTGGCGCAGGATGTCGGTGATCGGGAAACGGTCTTCCATGGCCAGGGCCATGTACATGCGCGGCATCAGCGGGAAATGAAAGGCCATGTGGCATTCGTCGCCGTCGCCTTCGCCGAAGTACGGGCGGGTGTCCTCCGGCCACTGGTTGGCTTCGGCAAGCAGCATGCGGTCTGGGTAGTTGGCATCGATCTCGGCGCGAATGGCCCTGAGCACCCCGTGGGTTTCAGCGAGGTTTTCGTTGTTGGTGCCATCGCGTTCGATCAGGTAAGGGATGGCGTCCAGGCGCAGCCCGTCCACGCCCAGGTCGAGCCAGAAGCGCATCACCCCGATTACCGCCTTGAGCACCTGCGGGTTGTCGAAGTTGAGGTCTGGCTGGTGCGAGTAGAAGCGGTGCCAGAAATACTGGCCTGCCACCGGGTCCCAGGTCCAGTTGGACTTTTCGGTGTCGAGGAAAATGATGCGGGTGCCATCGTACTTCTGGTCGTCATCGGACCATACGTAAAAGTCGCGCGCCTTGCTGCCACGCTTGGCGTGGCGGGCGCGCTGGAACCAGGGGTGCTGGTCGCTGGTGTGGTTGATGACCAGTTCGGTGATGACCCGCAGGCCACGCTTGTGCGCCTCGGCGATGAAGCGCCGGGCATCGGCCATGCTGCCGTAGTCGGGGTGCACGGCCTTGTACTCGGCGATGTCATAGCCGTCGTCGCGCCGCGGCGAAGGATAGAACGGCAGCAACCACAGGGTGTTGACGCCCAGCTCGGCAATGTAGTCCAGCTTGCTGATCAGGCCGGCGAAATCACCGATGCCATCGTTGTTCGAGTCGAAGAACGACTTGATGTGCAACTGGTAGATGACAGCGTCCTTGTACCACAGCGGGTCGTCGATGAAGGCTGCCGGGCGGGAACGCTTGGCCATGGGTGACTCCTTGCATGTCTGTGGACCGTGTTGGCTGGCGTTGCGGCTGCCGTGCAGCCTATTTGCCGGCGATGGGCCGCGAGGCGGCCCGGTACCTATGCCCTAACCGGCCTTTTCGATACGCCAGATGCCGAATGGTTGGTGCCAAGGTTCGATGCGCATGAACTGGGTCTTGCCGTACCACGACCAGCGGTGGCCATTCATCAGGTCTTCACCCTGGGTTTGGGCATTGTCATCGAGCCCCAGCTCCCACAGCGGCAGCTCGAAGTGCGCCTCCTGGGCGTTGTGCGGGTCTAGGCTGATTGCCACGAGGATGTAGTTGTCGCGCTCGGGCGTACGCTTGGCGAAGTACAGGATGTTGTCGTTCCAGCAATTGAAGAACGCGACGCCGAGGTGGGTTTGCAAGGCCGGGTTCTGCCGGCGGATGCGATTGAGCTGGGCGATCTCGGCAATGATGTTGCCGGGCTGGCTGAAGTCGCGCGGGCGCAGCTGGTATTTCTCCGAGTCCAGGTATTCCTCCTTGCCTGGCAACGCGGCGCTTTCGCACAGTTCGAAACCGGAATACATGCCCCACAACCCTGAGCCCATGGTCGCCAATGCTGCACGAATGAGGAAACCGGCACGGCCGGAGGTGTGCAGGAAGAACGGGTTGATGTCGGGGGTATTGACGAAGAAATTGGGGCGGTAGCACTGGCTCCATGGCGGCTGGTTGAGTTGCTCGAAAAATTCGCGCAGCTCTTGCTTGGTGTTGCGCCAGGTGAAGTAGGTGTAGCTTTGCGCATAGCCGACCTTGCCCAGGCGCGCCATCATGGCGGGCTTGGTGAACGCCTCAGCGAGGAAGATGACCTCCGGGTACTGGCTGCGCACATTGGCGATCAGCCATTGCCAGAATGGCAGCGGCTTGGTGTGCGGGTTATCGACGCGGAACGTCTTCACGCCTTCCTCGACCCAGCCCACCACCACATCGCGCAGCGCCAACCAAAGGCTGGGTACTGCGTCGGGGGCATAGAAGTCGACGTTGACGATGTCCTGGTATTTTTTTGGCGGGTTCTCGGCATAGCGGATGGTGCCGTCCGGGCGCCAACTGAACCAGCCCGGGTGCTGCTTGAGCCAGGGGTGGTCCTGGGAGCACTGGATGGCGAAGTCGAGGGCAATTTCCAGGCCGTGCTCGGCAGCAGCAGCCACCAGGCGGCGGAAGTCTTCGCGGCTGCCCAACTGCGGGTGAATCGCTTCGTGGCCACCCTCTGCACTGCCGATGGCATACGGGCTGCCCGGGTCACCCGGCTCGGCCGTGAGCGCATTGTTGCGGCCCTTGCGGTGCTGCAGGCCAATAGGGTGAATGGGCGGGAAGTACAGCACGTCGAAGCCCATGTCACGGATCATCGGCAGCCGCTGGTGCACATCGTTGAAGGTGCCATGGCGCTGCGGGTCGTCGGTGATCGAGCGTGGGAACAGTTCGTACCAACTGGCGAACTGCGCAGCCGGGCGGTCCACATCGAGCGGGAAATCGCGGCTGCGGGCCAGGTAGCTGCGGTGCTCGGCCTCGGCCATCAGCCGGGCGGTGCGCGGGTCCAGCAGCAGCGCCACCTGGTCGTCACTGCCCACCTCCGCCAGGCGCTGCAGCACGGCCTCAAGCTCGTTGCGCACGGCGCCATCGCACAGGGCAATGCCCTGGCCGAGCATCAGCCGCCCCTCTTCCAGCTCCAGCCTGACTTCGACGCCGGCGTGGTACTTTTTTTCCAGGTCGTGGCAGTACGTGGCGAACGGGTCGATCCAGGCCTGGATGCCGAACAGGTGCGGCCCCAGCTCGGTGGGGGTGAACTCGGCCAGCCACAGGTCGTTGCCCGCCGACTGCATCGGCACGCATTGCCAATGCTGGCTGTGCGCCGGGCGCCAGTTGAGCACCACGGCCAGGCGGTCGTGGCCATCGCTGTAGACCTTGCTGCTGACGGCAACCGGTTGACCACTGATGGCTTTGGCGGCGAAGGTGCCGGCGTCGAGCACCGGCTGGGTGTCCTCGATCACGATGCGAGGGGCCAGCAGCGCCTGGGCCAGGCTGATGGCCTGGTCAGGATGATCGTTGGCCATTGGCACGCTTTCAAAAAGCTCGTTTCGTGACATCGACCTTGCTCCCTCAGGCTGGTGGCGGTAAGGGTTCAGAGCCGGGCGCGGGCGTGAGGGTTCAAAAAAATTGAGCGAATCGCAGCTGGCCGAAGTCCAAGCCTGCAGTACCTCTTCAAACCACCCACGCGAGGTCAGGCCATGAACATTCCAACACCACCGGAAACCCCCGATCCGAACATCGACGACCCGAGCTTGCCGCCGCCCGTGCCGGAGCAAGACCCGGACGAGCTGCCGGTCAAGCCAACCGAACCGCCGACGGTGGGCGACCCGCCGAACCAGGAACCACCGGTGAAAGCCTAAGGGTAGACCAGGTTACCGACCTTGCCGCCTGCAAGGTCGGTGCAGGCGGGCAACTGCCGGGGCGGGTAAACCGGGCAGCCTGGTCCGTCAACCCGCGCCATCGGCACCGAGTTCGGCGATGCTGATCTCGCGCATGCGAAACTTCTGCACCTTACCGGTTACCGTCATCGGGTATTCGTCTACGAAACGGATATGCCGCGGCACCTTGTAGTGGGCTATTCGTGCCTTGCACCAGCATTGCAGTTCTTCGGCGGTGGCCGTGTGGCCAGGGTGCAACCTGACCCATGCGACGATCTGCTCGCCATAACGGCTGCACGGAATACCGATCACCTGGGCGTCCGCCACTGCCGGGTGGGTATAGAAGAATTCTTCCAGCTCGCGCGGGTAAATGTTCTCGCCACCGCGAATGATCATGTCCTTGTTGCGCCCCACGATCCGCACGTAGCCGTGCTCGTCCATCACCGCCAGGTCACCCGAGTGCATCCAGCCGGCCGGGTCGATGGCTGCCGCGGTACCCTCGGGGTTGTCCCAGTAGCCGAGCATCACGCTGTAGCCGCGCGTGCACAGTTCGCCGATCTCGCCGCGCGGAACGATACAGCCGTCAGCGTCCACCAGCTTGTTTTCCAGCTGTGGCTGCGTGCGGCCAACGGTGGTAACACGCAGCTCCAGCTCATCCTCTGGCCCGGTTTGCAGCGAAACCGGGCTGGTTTCGGTCATGCCATAGGCGATTTGCACCTCGGCCATGTGCAACTGGTCGATCACCCGGCGCATTACTTCGATCGGGCAGGTGGCCCCTGCCATGATGCCGCTGCGCAGGCTGGAAAGGTCCACCTGGGCGCGTAGCGGGTGGTCGAGCATGGCGATGAACATGGTAGGCACGCCATAGAGAATGCTGGCACGCTCCTCGGCCACGGCACGCAGGGTGAGTTCGGCATCGAAGGCATCGTTGGGGTAGATCATGGTGCTGCCGTGGGTGATGCAACCCAGGTTAGCCATGACCATGCCAAAGCAGTGGTAAAGCGGCACCGGGATCACCATGCGGTCGCGCTCGCCCAGGCCCAAGCTTTCGCCGACCATGAAGCCGTTGTTGAGGATGTTGTAGTGGCTCAGCGTGGCGCCCTTGGGTGCACCGGTAGTGCCGGAGGTGTACTGGATATTCACCGGTTGGTCGAACTGCAGCCCGCTTTGGCGGGCCAGGTAGGCTTCGCTGGAGGTTTGCCCGGCCAGCCCGGCCAGGGCTTGCCATGCCAGGAAACCGGCCGGCGGGTTGGCTGCCAGGCTGATGACCCCGCGCAGCTCGGGTAGGCGCTGGCTGGCCAGTGCGCCCGCGGGGGCGCTCGCCAGCTCTGGCACCAGCGCCTGAACCATGGCGTGATAATCGGAGCCTTTGAAAGCATCGGCGCAAACCAGCCAGCGGCACCCGGCCTGGCGCAACACGTATTCCAACTCACCCACCCGGTAGGCCGGGTTGATGTTGACCAGAATCGCCCCGACCTTGGCGCTGGCCAGTTGCAACACGCACCATTCGGCGCAGTTGGGTGACCAAATGCCCAACCGGTCGCCGCGGTTCAGGCCCAGCGCCATCAAGGCGCGGGCACACGCGTCGACCTGTTCGGCCAGTTGCCGCCAGCTGTAGCGCACGCCCTGGTGGCGCGAAACCAGGGCTTGGCCATCGGCGCAACGCGCCACGGTGGCGTCAAAGGCCTGGCCGATGGTCTGGGTCAGCAACGGCTGGTCCTGGCGGCCGCGGGTATAGCTTGGTTGACTCATGGGTGTCCCTTCTTGTGGTTGTTCTGGGCACGGCTGAAGCAAGCGGAGATACTCTGGCGCAGATTTACGTTTACGTAAAGGTGACGATCAGATTGACACCCGGCCTAAGCCAGGTTTACGTTAACGTAAAGGTGATGAACAACACCGATCCTCAGGCGTGAAGCCGAACCCTGTGGGAGCGGGCGTGCCCGCGAATGCGGTCATTCAGGAAATGACGGCGGCCCTGCTGATGCATTCGCGGGCACGCCCGCTCCCACAGGGTCCGGCGACAGCTCCATGAGCTACGGTGTAACCCATTTCAAGAACAACAAGGTGCCCCTGCATGCATTACCCCACCCTGAACTTCGCCCTGGGCGAAACCATCGACATGCTCCGTGACCAGGTGCGCACCTTCGTCGCCGCCGAGCTGGCCCCGCGTGCCGCGCAAATCGACCACGACAACCTGTTCCCTGCCGATATGTGGCGCAAGTTCGGCGACATGGGCCTGCTGGGCATCACCGTTTCGGAAGAATATGGCGGCGCCGGCCTCGGCTATTTGGCCCACGTGGTGTCCATGGAGGAAATCAGCCGGGCCTCGGCGTCGGTGGCACTGTCGTACGGTGCCCACTCCAACCTGTGCGTCAACCAGATCAACCGCAACGGCAGCCACGCACAGAAACTCAAGTACCTGCCCAAGCTGATCAGCGGCGAGCACATCGGTGCGCTGGCCATGAGCGAGCCCAATGCCGGCTCCGACGTGGTGTCGATGAAGCTGCGCGCAGAAAAGCGCGGCGACCGCTACGTACTCAATGGCAGCAAGACCTGGATCACCAACGGCCCCGACGCCAATACCTACGTGATCTATGCCAAGACCGACCTGGACAAGGGTGCCCACGGCATCACCGCGTTCATCGTCGAGCGCGACTGGCCAGGCTTCAGCCGCAGCAACAAGTTCGACAAGCTGGGCATGCGCGGCTCCAACACCTGCGAGCTGTTCTTCGACAACGTCGAAGTACCGGAAGACAATATTCTCGGCCAGCTGAACGGCGGCGTACGCGTGTTGATGAGCGGCCTGGACTACGAGCGCGTGGTGTTGTCGGGCGGGCCGACCGGCATCATGCAAAGCTGCATGGACCTGGTGGTGCCGTACATTCACGACCGCAAGCAGTTCGGCCAGAGCATCGGCGAGTTCCAGCTGATCCAGGGCAAGATCGCCGACATGTACACCCAGCTCAATGCCAGCCGCGCCTACCTGTATGCCGTGGCCCAGGCCTGTGACCGTGGCGAGACCACCCGCAAGGACGCTGCCGGGGTCATCCTGTACACCGCCGAGCGGGCTACGCAAATGGCCCTGGAAGCCATCCAGATCCTTGGCGGCAACGGCTATATCAATGAATTCCCGGCTGGCCGCCTGCTGCGCGATGCCAAGCTCTACGAGATCGGCGCCGGCACCAGCGAAATCCGTCGGATGCTGATCGGCCGCGAACTGTTCAACGAGACGCGCTGATCTGCGCCAGGGGTCATGATGATTCTCAAGTCACAGCTCAATACCAAGGCGGCGGATTATGCCCACAGCCATGCCGCCATGGCCGCCCAGGTCCAGGCCCTGCGCGGCCTGCTGGCCCAGGTCGCCCAGGGCGGCGGGCCCAAGGCTCAGGAACGGCACACCTCCCGCGGCAAACTGCTGCCACGCGAGCGCATCGACCGCCTGCTGGACCCGGGCTCGCCGTTCCTCGAGATCGGCCAGCTGGCGGCCCACGAGGTCTACGGCGAGGACGTGCCGGCTGCCGGGGTGATCGCCGGCATCGGCCGCGTAGAAGGCGTGGAATGCATGATCGTGGCCAACGACGCTACGGTCAAAGGTGGCTCGTACTACCCGCTGACGGTGAAAAAGCACCTGCGTGCGCAGGCCATCGCCCAGCAAAACCGCTTGCCGTGCATCTACTTGGTGGACTCGGGCGGTGCCAACCTGCCCCGCCAGGACGAGGTGTTCCCTGACCGCGAGCACTTCGGTCGGATCTTCTTCAACCAGGCCAACATGAGCGCCCAGGGCATCCCGCAGATCGCCGTGGTGATGGGCTCGTGCACTGCCGGTGGCGCCTACGTGCCGGCGATGGCCGACGAAGCGATCATGGTGCGCCAGCAGGCGACCATTTTCCTCGCCGGCCCGCCGCTGGTCAAAGCCGCCACGGGCGAAGTGGTCAGTGCCGAGGACCTGGGCGGGGCCGATGTGCACTGCCGTACCAGTGGCGTGGCCGACCATTACGCCGACAACGACGAACACGCCCTGGCCATTGCCCGGCGCTGCGTGGCCAACCTCAACTGGCACAAGCTGGGCAAGCTGCAACGCCTGGCCCCGGTGGCACCGCTGTACGCCGCCGACGAGCTGTATGGCGTGGTGCCCGCCGATGCCAAGCAGCCGTTCGATGTGCGCGAAGTGATCGCCCGGTTGGTCGACGGCTCGCTGTTCGACGAATTCAAGGCGTTGTTCGGTACCACCCTGGTCTGCGGCTTTGCCCACCTGCATGGCTACCCGGTGGCGATCCTGGCCAACAACGGCATCCTGTTCGCCGAGGCGGCGCAAAAAGGCGCGCACTTCATCGAGCTGGCCTGCCAGCGCGGTATCCCGCTGCTGTTCCTGCAGAACATCACCGGGTTCATGGTGGGCAAGAAGTACGAGGAAGGCGGTATCGCCAAGCATGGCGCCAAGCTGGTGACTGCCGTGGCCTGCGCCCAGGTGCCGAAATTCACGGTGATCATTGGCGGCAGCTTCGGTGCCGGCAACTATGGCATGTGCGGCCGTGCCTACGACCCACGCTTTTTGTGGATGTGGCCGAACGCGCGGATCGGTGTGATGGGCGCCGAGCAGGCCGCCGGTGTGCTGGCCCAGGTCAAGCGCGAGCAAAGCGAGCGCAGTGGCCAGCCGTTCAGTGCCGAAGACGAAGCCAGGCTCAAGCAGCCGATTCTCGACCAGTACGAACAGCAGGGCCACCCCTACTACTCCAGTGCCCGGCTATGGGACGACGGCGTCATCGACCCGGCGCAAACCCGCGACATCCTGGGCCTGGCACTGTCCGCTGCGCTGAACGCGCCGATCGAAGCGAGCCGCTTCGGCATTTTCCGGATGTGACCCCATGAGCGATTTCAGCACCCTCGAAGTGATTCGCGACCCCCGTGGCTTCGCCACCCTGTGGCTTAGCCGCGAGGACAAGAACAACGCGTTCAACGCGCAGATGATCCGCGAGCTGATCGTCGCCATCGATCGGCTGGCCGACGATACCGGCTTGCGCTTCGTACTGTTGCGCGGGCGTGGCCGGCACTTCAGCGCCGGCGCCGACCTGGCCTGGATGCAGCAGTCGGCGCAGCTGGATTTCAACACCAACCTGGATGACGCCCATGAACTGGGCGAACTGATGTACGCCCTGCACCGGCTCAAGGTACCGACCCTGGCCGTGGTCCAAGGTGCGGCGTTTGGCGGCGCACTGGGCCTGATCAGTTGCTGTGACATGGCCATTGGCGCCGAAGACGCCCAGTTGTGCCTGTCGGAAGTGCGCATCGGCCTGGCCCCGGCGGTGATCAGCCCGTTCGTGGTCAAGGCCATCGGCGAGCGTGCCGCGCGCCGCTATGCCCTGACTGCCGAGCGCTTCAGCGGTACACGGGCCCGCGAACTGGGCCTGCTGGCCGAGGTATACCCCGCCACTGAGCTGGACGCACAGGTGGCGCTATGGGTGAACAACTTGCTGCAGAACGCTCCGCTGGCCCTGCGTGCCACCAAAGAGCTGCTGCGTGAAGTGGACGACGGCGAACTCAGCCCGGCGCTGCGCCGCTACTGCGAGAACACCATCGCCCGCATCCGCGTCAGCGCCGAAGGCCAGGAGGGCCTGCGCGCCTTCCTGGAGAAACGCCCACCCGCCTGGCAAACCGCTGAGACCAAGGAGCCGCGCCCATGAGCCGCCCCGCTTTGACCACCCTGCTGGTCGCCAACCGCGGCGAAATCGCCTGCCGGGTGATGCGCACCGCCAAGGCCATGGGCCTGACCACCGTCGCCGTGCACAGCGCCATCGACCGTGACGCGCGGCATAGCCGCGAAGCGGATATCCGCGTGGACCTGGGTGGCACCAAGGCCGCCGACAGCTACCTGCTGGTCGACAAGCTGCTGGCTGCTGCCAAGGCCAGCGGTGCCCAGGCCATTCACCCAGGTTACGGTTTCCTGTCCGAGAACGCAGGCTTCGCCCGCGCCATCGAACAGGCGGGGCTGATTTTCCTCGGCCCACCGGCCAGCGCCATCGACGCCATGGGCAGCAAGTCGGCGGCCAAGGCGTTGATGGAGGCCGCCGGGGTGCCCCTGGTGCCCGGTTACCACGGCGAAGCCCAGGACCTCGACACCTTCCGCGACGCGGCCAGGCGCATCGGCTACCCGGTGCTGCTCAAAGCCAGCGCTGGCGGTGGGGGCAAGGGCATGAAGGTGGTCGAGGAGGAAAGCCAGCTGGCCGATGCCCTGGCGTCGGCCCAGCGTGAGGCGCAGGCGTCGTTCGGCGATGCGCGCATGCTGGTGGAGAAGTACGTGCTCAAGCCGCGCCATGTGGAAATCCAGGTGTTCGCCGACCAGCACGGCCATTGCCTGTACCTCAACGAGCGCGATTGCTCGATCCAGCGTCGCCACCAGAAGGTGGTCGAAGAAGCTCCCGCCCCCGGCCTGTCGGCCGAACTCCGCCAGGCCATGGGCGAGGCGGCGGTACGGGCGGCGCAAGCGATTGGCTATGTCGGTGCCGGTACGGTGGAATTCCTGCTCGACGCCCGTGGCGCGTTCTTCTTCATGGAAATGAATACCCGCCTGCAAGTGGAGCACCCGGTCACCGAGGCCATTACCGGCCTGGATCTGGTGGCCTGGCAAATTCGTGTGGCCTGCGGCGAGGCCCTGCCGATCACCCAGGAGCAGGTGCCGCTGATCGGCCATGCCATTGAAGTTCGCCTGTACGCCGAGGACCCGGCCAACGAGTTTCTGCCGGCGACCGGCACGCTGGCGCTGTACCGTGAATCGGCAGCTGGCGAAGGCCGGCGGGTGGACAGTGGCGTGAGCGAAGGCGATGCGGTGTCGCCGTTCTACGACCCGATGCTGGGCAAGCTGATTGCCTGGGGTGACAACCGCGAGCAGGCACGCCTGCGCTTGCTGGCGATGCTCGACGAATTCGCCATTGGTGGGGTGAAGACCAACCTCGCGTTCCTGCGGCGCATTCTGGCGCACCCGGCGTTCGCCGCGGCGCAACTGGATACCGGCTTCATTGCGCGGCACCAGGCCGCGTTGCTGCCGGCACCACAGCCGCTGCCGGTCAGTTTCTGGGAGGCCGCAGCCGAAGCCTGGCGGCAGGGCCAGGCCGGGCAGCAGCGCGAAGATGACCCCGGTTCGCCATGGGCCGAGCGCAGCGGCCTGCGCCTGGGCCTGCCCGCGCGCAGTAGCCTGCACTTGGTCAGTGCTGGCCAGGCCCACGCTGTGGGCTTGGAGCACAGTGCGGCGCCCACCTGGCAGTTACTGGGCGAGCAGTTGGTGCATGACCACGACGGCGTGCGTCGCCAGCACCTGGCGATGCGCCGCGGGGCTACGCTGTACTTGCAGTGGGGCGGCGAAATGCATGCCATCGAAGCCTTCGACCCGATCGCCGAGGCCGAGGCCAGCCACGGTCACCAGGGCGGCTTGGGCGCCCCCATAAACGGCAGTATCGTGCGGGTGCTGGTGGCGCCGGGGCAGGCGGTGGAGGCCGGTACCGCGCTGGTGGTGCTGGAGGCCATGAAAATGGAGCACAGCATTCGCGCGCCTCATGGTGGCACGGTGAACGCGTTGTTCTGCCAGGAAGGGGATATGGTCAGCGAAGGGGCGGTGCTGGTCGAATTGGCGGAGTGAGTTGGCTGGGGGTTGAGTGGTTTATGGGGCGCCGGGGTGGGGCTGCCAGGTGTTCGCCATACCCTTTGCAGCGCCTGTGAGACCGAGCGCCGCCC
>NZ_BCBD01000031.1:0-43521 GCF_001320345.1 Pseudomonas sp. NBRC 111127
GCGGGCATGCCCGCGAATGCCTCACCGGGGTCCCACAGGAAACAACTGCCCAATCCTGACCCAATCAGCGCCCGACCTGTTTGCCCTCCCTCAAGCTACGTATCAGCAGTCTGGCTTGCCAGCAGTAAATTTCTTCGCTGGGTTGACCGCCGCCTTGAACTCGCGCAGCGCCTTGGAGCCAATCAACAGCGGGTAGTTGAAGTTGCTGCGGTCCACCAGGTTCACTTCGACAGTGCGTTTCACGTCACCCAGGCACAACTGCAGGTCGACCACCGGGCGCTTGGAAACTTCCGGCGTATCCCCTTCGTCTTCCTCATCGGCCCGCCCTTTGATCTTGCTGATACGCGAGACCTTGTGCTCGTAAACTTTGCCATCGGCGTCCTTGGTCGCCAGGCGAAAGCGCACCCACTCATCGCCATCGCGGGTGAACAACTCGATATCCTTGGCCGACAGCGAGGCGGTAAAGGCGCCGGTATCCATCTTGGCTTTCAACGTTTCGCCCAGCTCGGGCAGGGCGATGTTCTCGTAGCGGCCGTAGAGGGTAGGGTCGGCGGCCATTACCGGCAGTGACAACAACGACAACAGGGCAAGCAAAGGTTTCACAGGCAGGCTTCCTTCAAAGAGGTCAGTGCTTAGACTGCACTGGCAGGATAGGTTCGTTGTCACAAGGTTATCCAACATGTTGTGAAACATTTGTTCCTGCCGCCGGGCATTGGACATTTGGCGTAGGCCCCGGCGCTGCTTATCATTGCGCCCTGCCAACTTCATACAACAAGAGTTTCCTTATGCGTCGCCTGCTTACCGGCATTCTTACGACCACCCTGCTGCTGCTCAACACCTTGGTGCTGATCTGCCCGCTGCTGGTCTTCGCCCTGCTCAAACTGGTGTTGCCGGGCCGTGGCCGTGACTATGCCTCGTGGGCGGTGATGTGGGTGGCCGAAACTTGGTCGGAAATCGACAAGGCCATCTTTGCCCTGTGCATCCCCACCCACTGGGATATCCGCGGCGTCGAGAACCTGCGCAAGGACACTTCCTACCTGGCGGTGAGCAACCACCAGTCCTGGGTGGACATTCCGGCCCTGATCGAAAGCCTCAACCGGCGCACGCCGTTCTTCAAGTTCTTCCTGAAAAAAGAGCTGATATGGGTACCGCTGCTGGGGCTGGCCTGGTGGGGGCTGGATTACCCGTTCATGAAGCGCTACAGCAAGGCTTTTCTGGCCAAGCACCCCGAGCTGAAGGGCAAGGACCTGGAGATCACCAAGGCCGCCTGCGAGCTGTTCAAGCGCCAGCCGGTGACCGTGGTCAACTACCTCGAAGGCACACGCTTCACCGACGCCAAGCGCCAGGCGCAACAGTCGCCATACCGTTACCTGCTCAAGCCCAAGGCCGGTGGCGTGGCGTTCGTGCTGGCGGCGCTGGGTGAGCAGCTCGATGCGCTGCTGGACGTGACCATCGTGTACCCAGGCAACAAGGCGCCGGGGTTCTGGGATTTGCTCAATGGCAGCATTAGCCGGGTGATTATCGACATTCAGTTGCGTGAGCTGGACCCTGGATTATGGGCGGGGGATTACGAGAACGATCCTGAATTCCGCCAGACCGTGCAGGCCTGGGTGAACCAGTTGTGGTTGGACAAGGACCAGCGGATCGAGCAACTGCGGGGGGAGATGGGCTGAGGTCTTTACCGCCTGATGGGGCCTCTTCGCGGGTGAACCCGCTCCTACGCAGGGTGGTGCTACCTTCGGGCTTGGGCTGCCACCCGCGGCCCGCTCAGGCAGCCCAACAATACGATTAAAAGCCAGGCTAATAATCAACATAAGGATTACTTTTTTGTCATCCCCCACTCAAGTGGATAAAAATCGACCAAAGCACAACTAAAAAAACGCTCTGGATCGTTCGATGGCCAACCCACCCAGCTCCAACTCCGCTCAGCTTCGCCGTGTTCTCGGCCTTCCGGCCCTGGTGTTCTTCGGCCTGGTGTACATGGTCCCGCTAACCATCTTCACCACCTATGGCATCGTGACAGAGCTGACCGGGGGCCGCACCGCCAGCGCCTACATGGTCACCCTGGTGGCCATGCTGTTCACCGCCGCCTCCTACAGTTTCATGGTCAAGCGTTTCCCAGTGGCAGGCTCGGCGTACTCCTACACCAACATGGCTTTCGGCCCCAACATCGGTTTCCTCGCTGGCTGGTCGCTGCTGCTCGACTATCTGTTCCTGCCGATGATCAACTACCTGTTGATTGGCTTGTTCCTCAATATCGCCTTCCCGGCCATCCCGGCGTGGTCCATTGCGCTGGCCTCGATCGCCCTGGTCACCGTGCTCAACGTGGTCGGCATTCATTCGGTGGCCAAAACCAGCAACCTGATCGTCGGCGCGCAGATCGTCTTCATCGTGGTATTCGTGGCCCTGTCATGCCAAACGCTGGCCGGCCAGCCGCTCGACCTGCTGTCACCGCTGCTGGGTGACGGCTCACAACCTGGCTTTGGCGCGCTGATGGCTGGTGCGGCGGTATTGTGCCTGTCGTTCCTTGGCTTCGATGCCGTTTCGACCCTGGCTGAAGAATGCCGCGATGCCCGCCGCGACGTGCCACGGGCGATCATCCTCACCACCCTGTTCGCTGGCGTACTGTTCACCGTGCTGGCCTATGTCAGCCAACTGGTCATGCCGGGCACCACCTTCGCCAATGCCGATGCGGCGGCCAACGAGGTGATGTTCAAGGCGGGTGGGCAGTTCCTGGCCAACTTCTTCACCGCAGCTTTTGTTGCCGGCAGCCTGGGCTCGGCGCTGGCCTCGCAGGCGGCAGTGTCGCGCATCCTGTTCACCATGGGCCGTGACAACGTGCTGCCGCGGCGCAGCTTCGGTTACCTGTCGCCACGGTTCGGTACCCCGGTGTTCGCCATTTTGCTGGTGTCGGCGTTTTCGCTGCTGGCGTTGGTGATCGACCTGGCGACCCTGGCCTCGCTGATCAGCTTTGGTGCGCTGGTGGCGTTTTCGGCGGTGAACCTGGCGGTGGTGAAGACCCACTTGATGGATGACGGGGCGCAGCGCAACCTCAAGGGGCTGCTGTGCTATGGCCTCGTGCCGCTGGTGGGCCTGGCGTTGACCTTGTGGCTGTGGACCAGCCTGTCGGCGCTGACCCTGGTGATCGGCCTTTGCTGGTTTGCCCTGGGTCTTGCCTACCTGGCCGTACTGACCGCCGGCTTCCGCCGCCCGGTGCGCCTGGTGGACTTCACAGAAACAGCCTGACTCCGCTTTCCTGGGCTTAACTCCGCTTTCCCGGGCTTGACTCCGCTTCCCGGGCTTAACTCCGCTTTCCCGGGCTTGCGCGGTCGCTTGTAGGAGCGGCCTTGTGTCGCGAAAGGGGCGCGCAGCGGCCCCGGCAATCTTTGACGCGAAGCTGAAATCCTGGGGCCGCTGCGCAGCCCTTTCGCGACACAAGGCCGCTCCTACAGGACAGCGCCAGCTTTCAACGGCTGTGATGCCAGCCCTGGCGCTAAAGAACCATCAGACCGAAGGCTGAGCCAACGGCGCCGGCGGCGTCCATGAACTCGGTATCCATGCCCAGGGCCTTGATGGCATTGTCCAGGTCGCGGCGGTTCTGCCCGTCGTTACCCAACGCCTTGTCCAAGGCCGACTGGCTACCCTTGTTGCTGCCCAGCAAATCCCCAAGCCACTTAGCCCGCCCAGGGCATTGGCAGCCGACAACGGGTCCAGGCCCGGAATCGCCTTGGTCAGCTGGCCTTAGTCCTCGCTGCTCAGACTGTTGCGTGCCAACCCCAACATCGCCCCGCCCCGCCCACGGTGTGGGAGCATTACAGGCTGTTATTTCTATCAGTATCGAATTCTCGGCAGTTGGTCAAAATGCTCAGGTCCCCTACAGCAGGTCAAACCAGACATGAACAACCATAAGAGCGAAAGCCATCGGGAAAGTCATCACTACTCAGTTTACGGTCATGATCCGAAATTGCCCTCAGGGAAGACGTTGCTTGGCTTCAACGGCGAACACTTGCAGATTGCCACCGCAAGTTACCATCTCGGCAGCGGCTATCGGACATACAGCCCTGCTTTGATGAGATTTTGCTCACCTGACAGCTGGAGCCCCTTTGGACTGGGAGGGATGAATCCCTACATCTACTGTGGCGCAGATCCTGTAAATCGGAATGATCCGAGCGGCCACATGCTTAAAACGATTAAGGGCCGGCGTTACAAAGTCACCGAGAACTACGCAGTTCAGATAATTGGTGCGCCAGTGAGTCCCGGGCCAGTGATTTCGCAACCTGTCACCTCAAGCCGCCGCAGCCTTGGTCAAAATGTCGGAAAATTAGTCAGCCAATTCGAAACGCGTACAGTTACTAACGGATCGCCCACGGCAAACGTTTCACGCATAATGCAACCCTCCCGCCAAGTAAAACCTGTAGCGATCGTTGCTCCGGTTCAACGCCAGAATCAGCCAACCCAATTGCCTCCCCACCCCAACCGCCGAGGCTTCACGACTCCAAATCCAACAGCTGATGCTGCTGGATACCATCCAGAGGAGCTCACTAGATCACCGAGTGTTACTCGCAGCAGGAGTAGTTCACCCGCGTCGACTAACTCATGGGATGAATGGCGCCGGAACCCCGAATCCGTGGAACGCGAGTTGAACGAGGGAATCGCTGCAGCTATCAGACGAAACTAGCCATCACGCTGAAACCGCTCAGGCCCCAAAGCTTCAGCGCGAGTGCTCGAAACTGTTATTTCTGCCAGTATCAAAAAAATACCTGCAACGGTCCAGAACAGGCGCCAGGCAGTTCCCATTCATCCACTGCGGCAGGGACTTCAACCATGAACAAAGTACCGAAGGAAGACGATCACCTCATGGTCGGGGTCTGGCCGGTGTGGAAGCTGTGCGACTTGGCCCAGCCCAGGCCGAAGCGGATGCTCAGCGCGTCGATCTTGGCGGCAGCGTCCACCGCGCCCGGGTCTTCGGTCACGTACAGGCCCGGGATACCGATGTTGCCGGCTACGCGGGTAACCTGCATCAGCGAGTTCAGCGGGGTGTCCTTGTGGGCCTAGCCGGCAGTGACGGCGCCGTGGTAGCCGCTTGGCAGGATGTCCGACAGGCAAGTCAGGTCACGGATATACTCCATGGCCTTGCCGCGCTCGGGCAGTTACAGCATGTTGAAGTCGGCGTAGGGCACCAGCACGTATTCGGCCCGTACCGACCGCCGGCTTCCGCCGCCCGGTGCGCCTGGTGGACTTCACAGAAACAGCCTGACTCCGCTTTCCCGGGCTTGCGCGGTCGCTTGTAGGAGCGGCCTTGTGTCGCGAAAGGGCCGCGCAGCGGCCCCGGCAATCTTTGACGCGAAGCTGAAAACCTGGGGCCGCTGCGCAGCCCTTCGCGACACAAGGCCGCTCCTACAGGACAGCGCCAGCCTTCAACGGCTGTGATGCCAGCCCTGGCGCTAAAGAACCATCAGACCGAAGGCTGAGCCAACGGCGCCGGCGTCGTCCACAAACTTCCCAGGTTCTGCAACAGCGAACCAGCAATCCCCTGCTGCCCCAGGTACTGCAGCAACAACGGCGCGAACTGCCCGATCATGCCGGTATCCATGCCCAGGGCCTTGAAGGCATTGTCCAGGTCGCTGCGGTTCTGCACGTCGTTACCCAACGCCTTGTCCAAGGCCGACTGGCTACCCTTGTTGCTGCCCAGCAAATCCCCCAAGCCACTTAGCCCGCCCAGGGCATTGGCACCCGACAACAGGTCCAGGCCCGGTACCGCCTTGGTCAGCTGGCCATAGTCCTCGCTGCTCAGACTGTTGCGTGCCAACCCCAACATCGCCCCCGCCCCGCCCACGGCCTGTTCGGGGGTGATGTTCAACTGGCTGCCCAGGGTGTTGAGCAAATCGGCCTGCGCCTGGGGCGCCTGTACCTGGCCTTGCTGTTGCTGGTTTTGCATGGCGGATACGGCGTTGGCGGCGTCGCTGAGGTTGAAGGCGAACACCGGGCTTGCGGCCAGGGTCATCAGGGTTGCCAGGGTGAATGCTTTCATTGGAGGGACCTCATGGGCCGGAATGGCAAGGGAAACTTGGTTTTGTTGGACTGGAAGGCTGCAAGGTTGTTCCAGGCCGATCATCGGCCCATCATCGTGCAAGGCCTGAAGCGTTACCCTGCAACCTACCCGCGGGCGAAACGCCTCCACCTATCAATATTGCCAGTTGTTGCCGTTGGAAAGGACGAGCAAAGTGAAGCCACATCAATAACACCTCTGGACCGTAACCATGACTTTTGCCTCCCCAAGCAAGAATGATCAGGCCCCAGACGCCTCGGCTAGCTCCATCGCCAAAAACGGACCCGCTCGCGCGATGCACTTCTACCAAGATAAAAGACTGGCCACGGAAGTCACCCTGCAAGGTCATCGACACATCGTATGGGCAGCTGACATGGCGTTGGCCCAGCTTGAACAGTCGAAAAGAGCCAAAGTGCTGAAGGTTGACCAAACCAACTCGGTACTGGGTGTACCAGCAGAATTAGCAGCGTACACGCCTTATGGTCATTTACCCGCGGATAAAGCGCTCGCCTTAATTGGATTCAACGGCGAATGGCGTGACCCCTTGGCTCAAGGCGATATGCTGGGTGCGGGACGACGGTTGTACGCTCAGGCTATCAAGCGCTTCTGCAGCAGTGATCTGCAGAGCCCTTTCGGTGAAGGTGGATTGAATTCCTATGCGTACTGCGCAGGCGACCCGATTAATTATATCGACCCTACTGGCGAGATGCGGTTGCCGCTATGGCTAAGTAACACCTTATCAAAACTCGGGAACCATATCACCAACTTTGCCATCTACGGAGTTCACTCACCTAAAGCGAACGGCCCTAATCCAAGAATGAATATCACGTCCGATCTAAGCTCAGCCCGTGGTCAACTAGGTTCGAACAGCAACATCAATCTAGCCTCTCCGGCATTAGATAAATTTGCGCGACGCCCATCTGGAGCCGCGGCCCCGACCGCTGCAGATAACATCCACACCCGTGTGCAAAATCCAGTCGCCAAAGGCATGACAGATCTGTCCGAGCAAAGATTGCACACAACGCCTTACTCCCTTCAAAAGGACCTGAAGCCCAAATCAAATGTTCATATAAATAGAAGTACCGGACGTGGCTGGAAGGGTTCAGGCAATCTGGCCGCAGTAATGCAGACTTTCTTCGGTGCACTCGTAGTAGGCGTAGCAGTTTTTGTGATCGTCAAAAAAATACGAGAATGACGCCGAAGCAAAGGCAAAAGGCAAAAGGCAAAAGGCAAAAGGCAAAAGGCAAAAGGCAAAAGGATAGGTTGATCATCTGCACGCTACCACTTCGGCAATATTGATGCGGTCCCACATGATCGCCTGCATCAGCTGGCGGTTGTACTGCATGGTGGCTGTCTGGCCTGTGTGGGAGCTGTGCAACTTGCTCCAGCTCAGGCCGAAGCGGATGCCCAGCGCGTAATTCTCCCTATGACTTTCAGATTTTTACGCTTACTTGTAGGACGCTTCTGAATTACAGTCACAAGCCGCTTAAGCCATTGCGATGATCTGGGTTGGGCTCTAGTCTCGGGCGGTCGCTGCGAAATCAGCGGCCGGCTTTGACAGGCCGCACTCGTCAACCACATGGCTTTTGCCGTTATGGCAGCTGTGCATGGGGCACTCATGTGCGCCGGGTTTTGGTTGACCTACCGGTCTGTCAACCCATGTACAGCTGCCTCCCTCTTGTTTGACAGCAGGCCGGTGGTGGCATCACTTAGAGGTCATCCAGCATGCTTAAGATCGTCCCCGATCCACCCCACACTTACCATTCCCTAGAAGACACACTCATCCAGGCCGCGGAGTACGCCCTGTGCGCGCAAACGGTCGCGCAGCAGGCGGTGCTGCTGCAGCCCAAGTCGCCAGGCTCGGTACTGATCATGGCGACGATGCATGAACTCGAGGCGTTGCGAGCGCTGCTCGAGGCAGCCTTGATCCAGGCCCAGTTGCCTTCTGAGCCGCGGACGTTGCATTAAGGGCTTCAAGCCTTGCGTTGCCTGAGCTGGCCTCTTCGCGGCTAAAGCCGCTCCCACAGTGATTTTGCGCTCGGCTTTGCGCCTGTGACGAACCTGACCTGTGGGGGCGGGTTCACCCGCGAAGAGGCCGGAACAGGCGCAGCTAAGTTCAAGGGAATAAACAATGACAACAGAAAACACCAAACCCAATACCACCGTTGGCAAAACCATGTTTTACCAAGGCGAAAACAAGACCCACGCGTTGTTCTGCATCGCCCCAGGCATCCCTTGCCAGGATGCACGAGAACAAGCGTCGGAACTGATGGGCTATGTGCGGGATTTGACCATTGACGGCCTGATGGACAACAAACCGCAGTTGCTCTGGGCTTCACATTACCTGAGCGCGTTGGCCAAGGCGCTGATGGATGATGCTGAGTTGGGGATGATGCGCTAAGTGATGGGTTGGTAGGGCTGGCCTCTTCGCGGGCACGCCCGCTCCCACAGGTTTCGTGTGAGGCTGTAAAACTAGTACTTCTGCCAGTATCAAAATCCCTGCCGCTGTTCACAATGGGTTTCAAGCGACCTCCATTCATCCAGCACGGTAGGGACTTGAACAATGAGCAAAGCATCAAACAGTACGCTGTTCTTCTACCAGGGCGACAAGCTCTTTACCGTAAAAGAAGGCGATAAGGGTCGCACCATCGTGCGCAATGCGGAACAACCGCTGGCAGAGCTGAGTACAGACGACACCAAAGCCGGCGGCCCGCTGGCAACCGATCAGATGGGCTCGGTGCTTGCCGTGCAAGGCTCAGTCAAGCCATAAAAAAGAGCCCCTCAAGATGAGGGGCTCTTTTTTACATCACGCAATCAAGCAGCGCCCCACATCTTGTGCGGGTCGATCACAAACTTCTTCGGCACACCGGCATCAAACTCGCCATACCCTTCCGGCGCCTGGTCCAGGTTGATCACCTGCACGCCCACCACTTCGGCAATGTTGATGCGGTCCCACATGATCGCCTGCATCAGCTGGCGGTTGTACTTCATGGTCGGGGTCTGGCCGGTGTGGAAGCTGTGCGACTTGGCCCAGCCCAGGCCGAAGCGGATGCTCAGCGCGCCGATCTTGGCGGCAGCGTCCACCGCGCCCGGGTCTTCGGTCACGTACAGGCCCGGGATACCGATGTTGCCGGCTACGCGGGTAACCTGCATCAGCGAGTTGAGTACGGTGGCCGGGGCTTCGTGCTTGGCACCTTCATGGCCATGGCCGCGGGCCTCGAAGCCGACGGCGTCAACGGCGCAGTCCACTTCCGGCTCGCCGAGGATATCGACGATCTGCTCGTGCAGCGGGGTGTCCTTGGACAGGTCGACCACTTCAAAGCCCTGCGACTTGGCGTGGGCCAGGCGGGCCGGGTTGAGGTCGCCGACGATGACGCAAGCGGCGCCCAGCAGGCGCGCCGAGGCAGCGGCGGCCAGGCCGACCGGGCCGGCACCAGCGACATACACGGTGCTGCCTGGGCCTACGCCGGCAGTGACGGCGCCGTGGTAGCCGGTTGGCAGGATGTCGGACAGGCAAGTCAGGTCACGGATCTTCTCCATGGCCTTGTCGCGCTCGGGCAGTTTCAGCAGGTTGAAGTCGGCGTAGGGCACCAGCACGTATTCGGCCTGGCCGCCGGTCCAGTCGCCCATGTCGACGTAACCGTAGGCACCGCCGGCGCGGGCCGGGTTGACGGTGAGGCACACACCGGTGTGCATCTCTTTGCACGAGCGGCAACGGCCGCAGGCAACGTTGAACGGTACCGAAACCAGGTCGCCGATCTGCATGCGCTCGACGTCGCTGCCTTTCTCGACGATCTCACCGGTGATTTCATGGCCCAGAACCAGGCCGACCTGGGCAGTGGTGCGGCCGCGGACCATGTGCTGGTCGGAGCCGCAGATGTTGGTGGAGACCACCTTCAGGATCACGCCATGCTCGATTTTCTTGCCGCGTGGGTCCTGCATTTTCGGATAGTCGATCTTCTGCACCTCGACCTTGCCGGCGCCGAGATATACCACTCCACGATTGCCAGACATGCTCTTACCTCGCTTGATTTTTATTTATGCAGCGGTGGTTGAACGCGCCGCCATCCTTGGGCGGCATGTGTTTCTGGATGAGGGGAATTGTGGGCCGGATGGGGCCGGGTGCACTGACTGGGAGCGACAGGGAGATGCCTTTTAGCGGCAGGTTTGTCGTTGGAGGATATGGGGTAAGCAGAGGTGGTGGCCTGTGATATCCCTGTGGGAGCTGGCTTGCCGGCGATCACCGGCGTAGCCGGTGCCATACACCGCGTCGCCTGCTTCGCGGGCTTGCCCGCTCCCACAGGTACTGCGCTGGCTTTGAGTTCACGCAGTACCTGTGGGAGCGGCTTCAGCCGCGAAGAGGCCGGTACAGGTCATTACAGAACCACAGTCCGGTTGGCGTTGAGGAACACCCGCCGCTCGATGTGATACCCCACCGCCCGCGCCAGGGTCAGGCATTCGATGTCGCGGCCCTTGGCGATCAGGTCTTCCG
Source organism: Pseudomonas sp. NBRC 111127 (assembly GCF_001320345.1). Classification (NCBI taxonomy): domain Bacteria; kingdom Pseudomonadati; phylum Pseudomonadota; class Gammaproteobacteria; order Pseudomonadales; family Pseudomonadaceae; genus Pseudomonas; species Pseudomonas sp. NBRC 111127. The sequence goes on from NZ_BCBD01000031.1 coordinate 10,542, forward strand.
GGTAATGGCTGTGGTCCACCACCTCGACGCCCTGGGCAATGATCGGCCCTTCGTCGAGGTCGTTGTTGATGTAGTGCGCCGTGGCACCGACCATCTTCACGCCCTTGTTGTAGGCCTGGTGATAAGGCTTGGCACCCTTGAACCCCGGCAGCAGCGAGTGGTGGATGTTGATCGCCCAGCCGTCCAGGCGCCGGCACAGCTCAGGCGACAGCACTTGCATGTAGCGCGCAAGAATCACCAGCTCGGCGCCGGTTTCCTCGATGACCTGCAACACCTTGCGCTCTTGCCCAGGCTTGTCCTTGGGGTCGAGGGCAAAGTGGTAATACGGGATCTTGTGCCAATGCGCCAAGGGTTCGAGGTCGGGGTGGTTGGACACCACCGCGACCACGTCCATGCCCAGTTGGCCAATGCGCTGGCGATACAGCAGGTCGTTCAGGCAGTGGTCGGCCTTGGACACCATGATCACCACTTTGGGGCGGTGATTCGGGGCGGTCAGCTCGAACACCATGCCGAACGCTTCGCCGCGGTCGGCAAGGCCGGCGCGAAAGCCGGCTTCATCGAAATCGTCCGGCTGGCGAAACTCCACGCGAATGAAGAAACGCCCCGACTGCCGGTCGTCGAAGGAGTGGTGCTCCGTCACGTAGCAGCGCTGCTCGAAGAGATAACGCGTCACCACGTCGACGGTGCCGAGCATGCTCGGGCAGTCGGCGGTGAGAATCCAGGTATCCGGTGCCCGACTCATGTTCTGCGCTCCTTAAGCCTCGATGCTCAGGCCGTACTCGGCCGAAGCGTCCTGCAGCCACAGCCACCAGTAGTCGGCGAAGCTGCGGCGAATCACCAGCTCCCAGGTGTCTTCGGCAGTACGGCGGATCACCAGTTGCGACTTGGCGAACACGGTACCGACGGCCTTGCCCACCGGGAAGTTGTTCGGGTGAACATCATAGCTGGTGGACTTCATCAGCACTTCACGTACATGGGGGCCGCGCAGTTCCAGCAGGCTTTGCCCGCCGCTCACATTGACCACCTGAATGTGCTGGCCTTCGAGGGCTGCACGCAGCTTTTGCTCGACCGCCAGTTCCTGGCCGCCAGGCACGATCAGCAACCACTCATCAGGGCCGACCCATTGCAGCGAGGTGTCGCCGTTGGCCACCACGGTCAGGGCTACAGGCAACTCCAGGCCCAGGGCCTTGTGTACACCCGCGGCGAACTCCGGGTCATGGCCATCGCCGCGCAGGGTCAGGTGGCCGAGAAACTTCTTTTCGCGCAGGGTTACGCCTGCGTTCTTGCGGCCTTTGCCAACCAGGCTGGCCAGGTCGGCGTGGTGCAGTGGCGACTGGGCCTTGGCCTCGGCGCCGGGGTTTTGCTGGAAGACGTTGATAGCGCTCATTTCTTACCTGCCTTGAATTCTGTTGTCGACCACGATGCCTGCAGGAAACGCCGGCCTTGTGGGAGCGGGCATGCCCGCGAATGCGAGGGTGGATTCACCGCCCTCTTCGCGGGCACGCCCGCTCCCACAGAGACCTCATTCCAACCAGGGACCATTGGTGCCGGGGCCTCAAACGTTCTGCCGCTCACCCTTCGGATCGAAGAACACCGAAGACACGATTTCCGCCTCGATCACGCTGCCATCCGCCTGCGGCGAGTAGACGCGCTCGCCCATGCGCTTGAGGCCGCCTTTGACCACGCCCATGGCGAACGAGTAGCCCAGCGAGTTGGACGCATAGCTGGAGGTCACATGGCCAACCATGTCCATCGGGATCGGCTGCTTGGGATCGAATACCAGCTGGGCGCCTTCCGGCAGCCACTTGGTCGGGTCGATCGGCTTCAGGCCCACCAGCTGCTTGCGGTTTTCACGCACGCAGTCTTCGCGGTTCATGCCACGCAGGCCGATCCACGAGAACGGCTTGTTGCGGCCCACGCACCAGCTCATGTTCAGGTCGTCCGGGTTCATCGAGCCGTCGGTGTCCTGACCGACGATGATGAAGCCCTTCTCGGCGCGCAGAACGTGCATGGTCTCGGTGCCATACGGGGTCAGGTTGTACTTCTTGCCCGCCTCGATGATCTGCTCCAGCACGCCCATGGCGTAGTTGGCCTGCACGTTCACTTCGTACGACAGCTCACCGGTGAACGAAATACGGAACACCCGGGCCGGTACACCGCCTACGTTGCCTTCCTTCCAGGTCATGAACGGGAAAGCTTCCTTGTCCATGTCGATGTCGGTCAGCTCGCTGAGCAGCTTGCGGCTGTTGGGGCCGGACAGGGTCATGGTGGCCCAGTGGTCGGTGACCGAAGTGAAGTACACCTTCAGCTCTGGCCATTCGGTCTGGTGGTACAGCTCCATCCACTGCAGCACGCGTGCAGCGCCGCCGGTGGTGGTGGTCATGATGAAGTGGTTGTCGCCGACGCAGGCGGTTACGCCATCGTCGAAGACCATGCCGTCTTCCTTGCACATCAGGCCGTAGCGGGCCTTGCCCACGTCGAGCTTGGTCCAGGCGTTGGTGTAGATGCGGTTGAGGAACTCACGGGCATCCGGGCCCTGGATGTCGATCTTGCCCAGGGTGGAGGCGTCCAGCAGGCCCACGCTGTCACGCACGGCCTTGCATTCGCGGGCCACGGCAGCATGGATATCTTCACCGGCCTTGGGGAAGTACCAAGGGCGCTTCCACTGGCCGACGTCTTCGAACTCGGCGCCGTTCTTCACGTGCCAGGCATGCAGGGCGGTGAAGCGTACGGGCTCGAACAGGTGACCACAGTGGCGGCCCGCTACCGCGCCGAAGGTGACCGGCGTGTAGTTGGGGCGGAACATGGTGGTACCCATTTCCGGAATGGTAATGCCGATGGAACGGGCGGCAATGGCCAGGCCGTTGATGTTACCCAGCTTGCCCTGGTCGGTACCAAAGCCCAGCGCGGTGTAGCGTTTGACGTGCTCGACCGACTCGAAACCTTCACGGGTGGCCAGTTCGATACCGGCGGCGGTCACGTCGTTCTGCTGGTCGACGAACTGCTTCGGCCCTTTGGTGCCCTTGTCGTGCGGTACCAGGAACAGCGCCACGGTGGCCTCTTCCTTGCGCGCAACGGTTTTCGGCAGGGTGCCAACGGTGGCCTTGAAACCAGCTTCGGTGGCCGCGCGAACGCCGCCTTCGAAACCATCGGCAATCACATCGCCCAGGGCGTAGACGCCATTGATGCCACCCACGCATTCGCGTTTTTGCGGCGCATCGCCCGGTACGAAACCGAGGATGTCGTCACGCCATACCGGGCGGCCGCCCAGGTGCGATGCCAGGTGAACGATCGGGCTGTAACCGCCCGACGAGGCGATCAGGTCGCACTCAAGGGTTTCGCCAGGGCTGGTGACCTTGTGCCCCTGCACATCGATCGCCGCCACACGGGCGCCGGTCACGTGCTTGCTGCCCTTGGCCTCGATCACGGCACTGGAGGTAAGGATGCGGATGCCTTTGGCACGCGCTTCTTCAACCAGCGAACCACGCGGGTTGTGGCGGGCATCGGCAATGGCGACCACTTGCAGGCCGGCATCGTGCCAGTCCAGCGCCGCGCGGTAGGCGTGGTCGTTGTTGGTCGACAGCACCAGCTTGCGGCCCGGGGCCACGCCGTAGCGGCGTACATAGGTGGACACGGCACCGGCCAGCATGTTGCCCGGCACGTCGTTGTTGCCGTACACCAGCGGCCGCTCGTGGGCGCCGGCAGCCAGTACCACGCGCTTGGCGCGCACACGGTGCACGCGGTGGCGTACCTGACCGATCGGGGCGCGGTCGCCGAGGTGGTCGGTGAGGCGCTCGTGAATGGTCAGGAAGTTATGGTCGTGGTAGCCGTTGACCGTGGCACGTGGCAGCAGGGTCACTTCCGGCAGGCCTTCCAGCTCTTTGACCACGGCGCTGACCCATTCGGCGGCAGGCTTGCCGTCCAGGGTTTCGCGGGTATCGAGCAGGCTGCCGCCGAACTCTTCCTGTTCGTCAGCCAGGATCACCCGGGCACCGCTGCGCGCGGCGGCCAGTGCTGCTGCCAGGCCAGCAGGGCCGGCACCGACGATCAGCACGTCGCAGTGCTGGTTCATGTAGTCGTAGCTGTCCGGGTCGTTCTGCAGCGGTGCACGGCCCAGGCCGGCTGCCTTGCGGATGTACTTCTCGTAAGTCATCCAGAACGATTTGGGGTACATGAAGGTTTTGTAGTAGAAGCCCGGCGGCATCATGCTGCCGCCGACCTTGCCCAGGATGCCCATGACGTCGTTGTTGACGTTCGGCCAGCCGTTGGTGCTGGTGGCGACCAGGCCTGCATACAGCGCCTGCTGGGTGGCACGCACGTTGGGGATCTGGGTGGCTTCGCTGGAGCCGATCTGCAGGATGGCGTTCGGCTCTTCGGTACCGGCGGCGATGATGCCGCGGGGACGCGAGTACTTGAAGCTGCGGCCAACGATGTCGACGCCGTTGGCCAGCAACGCGGCGGCCAGGCTGTCACCGGCATAACCCTGGTAGGTCTTGCCGTTGAAGGTGAAGTTCAGGACCTTGCTGCGGTCGATACGGCCGCCGCTGGCGAGGCGATAGGTCTGGCTCATACTTTTTCCCCTTGGCCTTTGACGGCGGACGGTGCGCTGGCAGCTTTACCGTTGGCGGTCACTTGCGGCTTTTCGCCAATCTTGTAGGTTTCCAGAATTTCGTAGGTCACGGTGTCGCGGGTGACGTTGAAGTACTGGCGGCAGCCGGCAACGTGGTCCCACAGTTCGTGGTGAATACCGCGTGGGTTGTCACGGTAGAACATGTAGGTACCCCACTCCTCGTCGGAGCAGGCAGCCGGGTCCAGCGGGCGGGCGATGTGCGCCTGGCCAGAGGCGTGGAACTCTTCTTCGGAGCGCAGCTCGCCGCAGTGGGGACAGAAAATATGCAACATGACGGTGTCTCCGGTTAGTGGGCGACGGCGGCGGCGCCGTGTTCGTCGATCAGTGCGCCGTTGTAGAAGCGGTCCATGGAGAACGGCGCAGCCAGTGGGTGCATTTCGCCCTTGGCCAGGCTCGCGGCAAAGACGTTGCCCGAACCCGGGGTCGCCTTGAAGCCGCCAGTACCCCAACCGCAGTTGAAGAACATGTTCTTGACCGGGGTCTTGGTGATGATCGGGCAGGCGTCCGGCGAGGTATCTACGATGCCGCCCCACTGGCGGTTCATGCGAACGCGCGACAGGTTGGGGAACATTTCGACGATGGCTTGCAGGGTATGCTCGATCACCGGGTACGAACCGCGTTGGCCGTAACCGACCCAGCCGTCGATACCGGCACCGATCACCAGGTCGCCCTTGTCGGACTGGCTGATGTAGCCGTGCACGGCGTTGGACATGATCACGCTGTCGATGATTGGCTTGATCGGCTCGGATACCAAGGCTTGCAGCGGGTGCGATTCGAGCGGCAGGCGGAAGCCGGCCAGCTTGGCCATGTGCCCCGAGTTACCGGCGGTGACCACGCCGACGCGCTTGGCGCCGATGAAGCCCTTGTTGGTTTCCACGCCGATGACGGCACCGTTTTCCTTGCGGAAACCGATCACCTCGGTCTGCTGGATCAGGTCCACACCCAGGGCGTCGGCGGCACGGGCAAAGCCCCAGGCCACGGCGTCGTGACGGGCCACGCCGCCGCGGCGCTGCACGGTGGCGCCAAGGATTGGGTAGCGGGTGTTCTTCGAGCAGTCCAGGTACGGGATTTCGGCCGCGACCTGGGCGGTGTTCAGCAGCTCGCCATCCACGCCGTTCAGGCGGTTGGCCGATACGCGACGCTCGGAGTCACGCATGTCCTGCAGGGTGTGGCACAGGTTGTACACGCCGCGCTGGGAGAACATGACGTTGTAGTTGAGGTCCTGGGACAGGCCCTCCCACAGCTTCATGGCGTGCTCGTACAGGTGGGCCGACTCGTCCCACAGGTAGTTGGAGCGCACGATGGTGGTGTTACGCGCAGTGTTGCCACCGCCCAGGTAGCCTTTTTCGATCACGGCCACGTTGGTGATGCCGTGTTCCTTGGCCAGGTAGTAGGCCGTGGCCAGGCCATGGCCGCCACCGCCAACGATCACCACGTCGTAGACCTTTTTAGGGGTCGGCGTGCGCCACATGCGCTGCCAGTTCTCGTGGTGGCTGAGGGAGTGTTTGAAAAGGCCGAAGCCCGAATAGCGTTGCATTGTCGTTTACTCCACTCAGCGGTAAACAGGGAAATCAGCGCACAGCGCCGCGACGTTCTTCGCCACATCGGCTTCCACGTCTGCGTCACCGAGGTTGTCGAGGATGTCGCAGATCCAGCCGGCCAGGGCCACGCACTGGGTGACCTTGAAGCCGCGGGTGGTGACGGCCGGGGTGCCGATGCGCAGGCCCGAGGTCACGAACGGCGATTGCGGGTCGTTCGGCACGGCGTTCTTGTTGACGGTAATGTGCGCGCGGCCCAGGGCTGCGTCGGCATCCTTGCCGGTGAGGCCCTGACGAATCAGGCTGACCAGGAACAGGTGGTTGTCGGTACCGCCGGACACCACGTCATAGCCGCGGTCGATGAACACCTGGGCCATGGCCTGGGCGTTTTCGATCACTTGTTGCTGGTAGGCCTTGAAGCCAGGTTCCAGGGCTTCCTTGAAGCACACGGCCTTGGCGGCGATCACGTGCATCAGCGGGCCGCCCTGGGCGCCCGGGAAGACCGCGGCGTTGAGCTTCTTCTCGATCTCTTCGTTGGCCTTGGCCAGGATCAGGCCACCACGCGGGCCACGCAGGGTCTTGTGGGTGGTGGTGGTGACCACATCGGCGAACGGGATCGGGTTCGGGTACAGGCCAGCGGCGACCAGGCCTGCCACGTGGGCCATGTCGACGAACAGCAGTGCACCCACTTTGTCGGCGATGGCGCGGAAGCGCGGGAAGTCCAGGGTCTTGGAGTAGGCCGAGAAACCGGCAACGATCATTTTCGGCTTGTGCTCGACGGCCAGGCGCTCGACTTCGTCGTAGTCGATCAGGCCAGTATTGGTGTCGATGCCGTATTGCACAGCGTTGTACAGTTTGCCCGAGGACGACACTTTGGCGCCGTGGGTCAGGTGGCCGCCGTGGGCCAGGCTCATGCCGAGGATGGTGTCACCAGCCTGCAGCAGGGCCAGGTAGACAGCGCCGTTGGCCGACGAGCCGGAGTGCGGCTGAACGTTGGCGTAGTCGGCGCCGAACAGTTGCTTGGCGCGCTCGATGGCCAGGGCCTCTACCTTGTCGACGTGCTCGCAGCCGCCGTAGTAGCGCTTGCCTGGGTAGCCTTCGGCGTATTTGTTGGTCAGGCCGCTGCCTTGGGCCTGCATCACGCGCTTGGAGGTGTAGTTTTCCGAGGCGATCAGCTCGATGTGGTCTTCCTGGCGCTGCTCTTCGGCATTCATCGCCGCCAGCAGTGCATCATCGTAACCCTGGATCTGGTCTTGCTTGCTGAACATCGTGTATCTCCCGGCAGCGATCGTTTTTTGTCGTGGGGCACTGCGGCCCTTTGTGGCGATGTTATGACTGGGCGGGGTAGGTCAGATGCCTGCGCACGCCTTGCAATGGCGCGTTTACGACATTCGTTTTTTTGCCGTTGCTGCCGGCCCGTTCGCGGGCATGCCCGCTCCCACGGGTATGGCGGTGTTCTGAGGGCTTGAGGCAGCCCTGTGGGAGCGGGCTTGCCCGCGAAGCGGCCAGCACAGGCAACCCAGCAACCGACTGTTGCACAGCTTGTATAGGCAACCGCCGAATCGATGGTTTAGAGTGCTGATCTGCGTCGTTCACAGGACAGTAGTGTCATGACAGACAAGAGCCAACAATTCGCCAGCGACAACTATTCCGGCATCTGCCCCGAAGCCTGGGCGGCGATGGAGAAGGCCAACCACGGCCACGACCGCGCCTATGGCGACGACCAATGGACCGAGCGCGCGGCCGAGTACTTCCGCAAGCTGTTCGAAACCGATTGCGAAGTGTTTTTCGCCTTCAATGGCACTGCCGCCAACTCCCTGGCCCTGGCCTCGTTGTGCCAGAGCTACCACAGCGTGATCTGCTCCGAGACCGCCCACGTCGAAACCGACGAATGCGGCGCACCCGAGTTCTTTTCCAACGGTTCCAAGCTGCTGACCGCAGCCAGCGTGCACGGCAAGCTGACGCCGGCGTCCATCCGCGAAGTGGCGCTCAAGCGCCAGGACATCCATTACCCCAAGCCCCGCGTGGTCACCATCACCCAGGCCACCGAGGTCGGCACGGTCTACCGCCCCGACGAACTCAAGGCCATCAGCGCCACCTGCAAGGAACTGGGCCTCAACCTGCACATGGACGGCGCGCGCTTCACCAATGCCTGCGCGTTCCTGGGCTGCAGCCCGGCGGAGCTGACCTGGAAGGCCGGCGTCGACGTGCTGTGCTTTGGCGGCACCAAGAACGGTATGGCGGTGGGCGAGGCGATCCTGTTCTTCAACCGCCAGCTGGCCGAGGACTTCGGCTACCGCTGCAAGCAGGCGGGGCAACTGGCGTCGAAAATGCGCTTCCTGTCGGCGCCGTGGGTGGGGCTGCTGGAAGGTGGCGCCTGGCTGCGCCACGGCAGCCACGCCAACCAGTGCGCGCAGCTGCTGGCATCGTTGGTGAGTGATTTGCCGGGGGTCGAGCTGATGTTCCCGGTGGAGGCCAACGGGGTGTTCCTGCAGATGCCGGAGCACGCCATTGAAGCACTGCGGGGCAAAGGTTGGCGGTTCTATACCTTTATTGGCAGCGGCGGGGCGCGGTTCATGTGCTCGTGGGATACCGAGCAAGAGCGGGTGCGTGAGCTGGCGGCGGATATCCGCAGCATAATCACCGCCTGACAGCTTGCATTCGCGGGCATGCCCGCTCCCACAGGGTTACCGCCGCCTTCGAGCGCTGTGCAGTACCTGTGGGAGCGGGCAAGCCCGCGAAGAAGCCAACCCCAATCTAAAGTTTGAACCCACCCATCTGCCGCGCCAGGTCATCAGCCAAGCTACGCAACGCCTGACATTCCTCCCGGCACCCTTGCACCTCGGCCGCCGTCTCCCGCGCCAGATCGGAAATCCCCTGCACCGTGCGGTTGATTTCCTCGGTCACCGCCGACTGCTCTTCAGTCGCCGTAGCCACCTGGTGGTTCATGTCGCTGATGTGCTCCACCTGATCAGTAATCGCACCCAGCGACGCCCCTGTACGCTGGCTCGCTTCCACCCCAGTGCCCGTCGCCTGTTGCCCTGCCTGCATCGAAGTCACCGCAGAACCTGCCCCTTGCTTGAGGCGCTGGATCATCTGCTGCACTTCATCGGTGGACAACTGCGTGCGCCGGGCCAGCGTCCGTACTTCATCGGCGACCACGGCAAACCCGCGGCCCATGTCCCCTGCCCGCGCGGCTTCGATGGCGGCATTCAGCGCCAACAGGTTGGTCTGCTCGGAAATACTGCGGATTACCGCCAATACTTCATCGATCGAGGCCACTTCATCGGCCAACTGGCTGACCGCATCGGCGGCCTTGCCAATGTCGCCCGACATGCCCTCGATGCCCTGCACCGACCGCTGCACCACCTCGCGCGCCTGCAATGCCTCATCCCGTGCCGCCTGCGACGCTTGAGCTGCCTGACCGGCGTTGCGCGCAATGTCCTGCACGGTCAGGCCCATCTCGTGCACGGCGGTGGCGACCATTGCGGTCATGTCTTGCTGGCGCCCAGAGCGCTCGGCGGTGTTGTCCACTACCTGTGTCACCTGCTCCACAGCCCGGTGCAGGCGCTCGGAAGTATTCAGTACCTCGCCGATCAGGTCGCGCTGGCTGCCCTGGAAGCGGTTGAAGCCACGGGCCAGGTCGCCCAGTTCATCCGGGCGTGAGTCATCCAGGCGCTGGCTGAGGTCGCCCGCACCGCTGCCAATCTGCACCAGCGCAGCAGTGACGCGCCGCAGCGGCCGCACCAGGCCGCGTGCCAGCAACACCACCAGCAGCAACGATACCAGGGCCACGGCGCCACCAATCAGGCTGGTCAGCCATACCGCCTGTTGCATGGGGGCGTAGATTTCCGCTTCCGGCACTTCGGCGACCAAGGTCCAGTTCAGGTCACGCAAAGGCAAGCCAAAGGCCAGGTATTGTTCGCCGTCACGCTCGAAGCGGCCGCTGCGCAGGCTGGCGCCGCCGCTCAGTACCGCCTTGGCGGCCTGGGCGCCAAGCTGCTCGCCGAGCTGGCGCTTGCCACTTAACGCCGCTTCCGGGTGCACCTGGACAAGGCCATCGTTGCGCACCAGAAATACCTTGCCATGCTCGCCGAAACTGAAGTCGTGGATCAGTTTCGACAGTTCGGTCATTTGCAGGCCCATACCGGCCACGCCGACCAAGCGGCCGTTCTTTTCCACGCGGTAGTCGATGAACAGCGCCAGCTCGCCCGTGGAGCCGTCGACATCGATGTTGATGAACCGCTCGGCACCGCTGTCGACGTAGCCGTAGAACCAGCTGTCCTTGGGGTTGCTGCGGTCGAGGGTTCGGTCCAGGCCATTTTCGTTGTAGTAATGGCCGGTTTCGGTCGCCACGAACAGGGTGGTGAACGCCCGGTTGCGCTGCTTGGCTGCCGTGAGGTATTCGAGAAACTGCGGGACCTGGGCGGGGTCTTCACCGGCGGCAAGCCAGTCGCGCAGCAGGGTATTGCCGGCAATGTCCGCCGCTGCCACCAGCGGCTGGCCCAGCATGTGTTCGATTTCGTTGCGGATGGCCTCGATGCTGGCCGGCAGGGCGGTGTCCACCAAGTAACGCTCGGTGAGGCGATTGAGCGCCACGGTGAAGATGATGACCACCACCAGGATGCTCGCCAGCAAGGCACCACCCATGCTGGTTATCAATTGCCACTGGATGCTCTTGCGCCAGAAACCCATGCCCTACTCCCGCAACGTTATTGTTTTGCGAGAAGTGTATACACTTGAGTATTCAGTTAATCCAGTCGTTGGGGACAATGCTCTGGAACTTGGGGCTGCTTTGCAGCCCATCGCGACACAAGGCCGCTCCTACAGGGGTCGGGTCAACCTGTAGGTGCGGCCTTGTGTGGCGAAAGGGGCGCGCAGCGCCCAAACGACCGATCAGGACTCTGCGATTGTGCGGACGATGGCATCCACGGTCGCGTCGATCTGCGCCTGGGTGCGCGCCAGGGTTTGCTGGTGTTCTTTCTGCAACTCGACCTGCCTGGAGCAAAGGTTGAGGGCAGCCAGTACCAGCAGCTTGTCACCGATCAATGTCGGGTACTGGCGCTTGGTTTCGTTAAGGGCAGTGTTGAGCATCCGTACCGCCTGGGCCAAGGTTTCTTCCTGGCCTTCGGGCGCCTTGATCGAATAGTCGATGCCGAGAATCGACACGACATTGATCGGCTGCTCTTGCAGTCTCATGCGCCGACAACGCCCGCACTGGCGCGCTCAACCAGGGCCTGGATGCGTGCGGCGGTGGCGCCGTTCTTTTCTTCCTGCTCCATCAGCGACAGCTGCAGGGTTTCGTTTTCTTCCTTGGCCTGGGCCAGTTCCTGGCCAAGGGCGGTGTTCTGCTCGGCAAGTTGAGCGTTCTTCTGCATCAGGTCGCTGACCAGTTGCTCGATTTGATTCAGGGAAGCTTCCAGCATGGGTCTATCTCAGGTTGTTGCGAGGGGCGCACACGATAAAGAAAACTGCCGCCCATCGCCATTAAATATCGGATTCACAAGGTTGCTGACCCGCAGATTGACAGAGGAACCACCCCCTTGTTCCGGCCTGGGTCAACCGCCGGTCAGGAAATGGTTAGCGCCCTCATAATTATTTCGCAGCCGCACTCAAGACTCGGCGGCCACGACCGATAGCCCGGCAAGTCCCATTTCGTCGCACCTCAAGCCCCCCTCCTCTTCCTTGCCTGGAACCCTTCTGCCATGTCTCTACGCAACATGAATATCGCCCCGCGCGCGCTACTTGGCTTCGCGTTGATTGGCCTGTTGATGCTCGGCCTCGGCATCTTTTCGCTGGTACAAATGGGCAACATCCGCCAGGCAGGCGAGGTCATCGAGCAGGTCAACGTACCGAGCATCAAGATTCTGGATGAGCTGACCGGGCTGAACCTGCGCATGCGCACGCTCTCGTACCGCCTGTTGGTCAACCGCGATGCCCAGACCCAGCGCGATACCCTGAACCTGCTCGACCAGCGCAATGCCCAGATGGACCGCGCCCGCGAGGCCTACGTGCCCATGATCCGCGCCGACGACGAACAGGCAGCCTTCGACCAGTTCGGCCAGTTGCTCAGCCAGTACCGCCAACTGGAGTCGCGCATGCGCACCCTCAGCCAGGAGAACCGCCTCGATGAACTGAGCGACATGCTGAACCGCGACCTGATGGCCAACTCCGAGCAGATGAACAAGGTCATGGATACACTGCTACGCATCAACACCGAGCAGACTCGCGCCACCAACGAGAAGGCCGCCGAGCAATACGGCACGGCCTTCGCGCTGGTCATTGGCCTGTTGATCGGCGCCAGCGTACTGACCTTCGTCTGTGCCTTCCTGCTGACCCGCAGTATCGTCAAGCCGATCGAAGAGGCGCTCAAGAGCGCCGAGCAGATTGCCGACGGTGACCTGACCCACACCGTACGCGCCGAAGGTACCGACGAGGCTGCCCGCCTGTTGCGCGCCATGGCCCGCATGCAGGACAAGCTGCGCGACACCCTGCAACAGATCGCCGGCTCCGCCACCCAGCTGGCCTCGGCAGCCGAGGAGCTGAACACGGTCACCGATGAAAGCGCCCGTGGCCTGCAACAGCAGAACAACGAAATCCAGCAAGCCGCCACCGCCGTTACCGAAATGACCAGCGCCGTGGAAGAGGTGGCGCGTAACGCAGTGAGCACTTCCGAGGCGTCCAGTGAAGCCAGCCGCTCGACCGGCGACGGCCGAGACCTGGTGCTGGAAACCGTGGCTGCCATCGAGCGCATGAGCGGCGATGTGCAAGGCACTGCCAAGCTGGTCACCCACCTGGCCGAGCAGTCGCGAGACATCGGCAAGGTGCTGGACGTGATCCGTGGCCTGGCCGACCAGACCAACCTGCTGGCACTCAACGCGGCCATCGAAGCAGCGCGTGCTGGTGAAGCGGGCCGTGGCTTTGCCGTGGTGGCGGACGAAGTGCGGGCACTGGCGCACCGTACCCAGCAGTCGACCAGTGAGATCGAACGCATGATCGGCAGCATTCAGGGGGGTACGGAACAGGCTGTGGAGTCGATGCGTACCAGCACCGAGCGGGCTGAATCAACGCTCAACATCGCGCGCGGGGCCGGCCTGGCGCTGGACACCATTGCCGGGGCGGTGGCGCAGATCAACGAGCGTAACCTGGTGATCGCCAGCGCCGCCGAAGAACAGGCACAGGTGGCGCGGGAGGTGGACCGCAACCTGGTGAATATCAATGACCTGTCGGTGCAGAGTGCGACCGGGGCGCATCAGACCAGTGCAGCGAGTGCCGAACTGTCGCGCCTCGCCGTGGACCTCAATGGCCTTGTAGCCCGGTTCCGTACTTGAAACAGCGGGGCCGCTTTGCGGCCCATCGCGACACAAGGCCGCTCCTACAAGGGACCGCAACCTTGTGTCGCGATGGGCTGCGCAGCAGCCCCCCAATTTCGGATCAATAATCGATCCGCACATCCCCTTTCGGCACGCTGCAGCACGACAGGATGTAGCCCTCGGCTTCGTCCTCTTCGGTGATACCGCCGTTGTGCTCCATTTCCACTTCGCCACCCAGCTTGAGCACCTTGCACGTACCGCAAATGCCCATGCCGCAGGCTTTCGGGATCATCAGGCCAACCTTGGCCGCCGCGGCATGCACGGTCTCGCCCGGGGCAATGCGAATGCTCTTCTCGCTGCCGATGAACTCCACCAGGTTGAGGTCGGAGACGTCCAGCTCTGGGGCATCGGCCGCCTGCTCGGCGTGTTCCACGGCGTCGGCCTTGGCCTCCGGCGGCGTGGCGCCGAACGATTCCTCGTGGTAATTGGCCATGTCGAAGCCGACCGCTTCCAGCAGGCGCTTGACCGCGTTCATGTACGGCGTCGGGCCGCAGCAGAACACCACGCGCTCCATGTAGTCCGGCGCGATCAGCTCCATCAGCCGCTGGTTCAGGTACCCGCGGTAACCCGCCCACGGCTCACCCAGGCCATGCTTTTCGCAAATGATGTGCAGGCTGAAGTTGGGGATGCGCGAAGCCATCTGCTCCAGCTCGCGGTGGTAGATGATGTCCTTCGGCGAGCGGGCGCTGTGCACGAACACCATGTCGACATTGGCGTTGGTGTCGTAGAACCAGCGCGCCATCGACATCACCGGGGTAATGCCCACCCCGCCCGACAGGTACAGCACCTTGCCCGAAGGGAAGTCGATGGCATTGAACAGGCCCACAGGGCCGTGCACCGGCACCTCGAGGCCTTCGTGCATGGTGTCGTGCAGGAAGTTCGAGACCAGCCCGCCCGGCACGCGCTTGACGGTGATCGAGAAGCTGTACGGCACCGATGGCGAACTGGAGATGGTATAGGAACGCATCACCGGCTTGCCTTCGATCTCCAGCTCCAGGGTGACGAACTGCCCTGGCTTGAAGAAGAACATGATTGGCTGGTCGGCCATGAAGCAGAAGGTGCGCACGTCCCAGGTCTCCTGGATGACCTTGACGCAGCGCACGATGTGGCGGCCATTGGCCCAGGTCTGGGTAGTGACCGGATTGAGGAAGGTATCGGACATGTTCATCTCCAGCGGCCGACTATGGCCCTTTTTATGGCTGCGATAATGCGCAAGCTGAACACGACGCACATTCCTGCCTGCGACATCGACGTGCTTATCGCGACCAGGCCCGTGGCACAAGGCCTGGCGCGTCGTTATTCAATTCGGCCATGTCGCCCATGGATACGGTTCACGACGTCTTCGGACGCACACTCCACGGCAAAACAACATGCTGTTTTTTCAACGACAGCCTTGCGGCACCACCACAACGATTAGCCACCTTTTGCCGGCCGCGCACGGCCCCGAGGAATACACGATGGACGTCACCGCAACCCTGAGCCTGGGCGATCCACTTGAACCTGCACGCAAGGCTACCGCCGAGATGCTGCAGACCCGCGAGCGCACCTACTCGCTGCCCCAGCCGTTCTACACCGACGAGCGTCTGTTCCAGATCGACATGCAGGAAATCTTCCATAAAGAATGGTTGATTGCCGGCATGACCTGCGAGATCCCGGCCAAGGGCAACTACATCACCCTGCAGATCGGCAAGAACCCGATCATCGTGGTGCGCGGTGCCGAAGGCAAGGTGCATGCCTTCCACAACGTCTGCCGCCACCGCGGCTCACGCCTGTGCGTCAGCGAAAAAGGCAAGGTGGCCAAGCTGGTATGCCCATACCACCAGTGGACCTACGAGCTGGACGGCCGCCTGCTGTTCGCCGGCACCGAGATGGGTGCCGACTTCGACATGAACCAGTATGGCCTCAAGCCCGTGAACGTGAAGGTCGCTGGCGGCTACATCTTCATCAGCCTGGCGCAGAACCCGCCAGCCATCGACGAGTTCCTGGCCACCCTGGACCACTACATGGAACCGTACGACATGGAAAACACCAAGGTGGCGGTGCAGACCACCTTGATGGAAAAGGCCAACTGGAAGCTGGTACTGGAAAACAACCGCGAGTGCTACCACTGCAACGGTTCGCACCCGGAGCTGCTGCAAACCCTGCTGGAATGGGACGACACCAACGACCCGCGCGCCAGCCAGGAATTCAAGGACCACGTGGCCGCCTCTGCCGCCGCCTGGGAAGCCGAGAAGATCCCTTACCTGCACAAGAGCCATGGCCTGCGTAACCGTATCGTGCGCATGCCGCTGCTCAAGGGCACCGTGTCGATGACCATGGACGGCAAGCAGGCCTGCCAGAAACTGATGGGCCGCATCAAGAACCCGGACCTGGGCTCGATGCGCATCCTGCACCTGCCGCACTCGTGGAACCACTGCATGGGCGACCACATGATTGTGTTCACCGTATGGCCGATCAGTGCCCAGGAAACCATGGTCACCACCAAGTGGCTGGTGCACAAGGACGCTGTGGAAGGTGTGGACTACAACCCGGAAAACATGCGCAAGGTGTGGGACGCCACCAACGACCAGGACCGCCGTCTGGCGGAAGAGAACCAGCGTGGGATCAACTCCACCGCTTACCAGCCTGGGCCTTACTCGAAGACTTACGAGTTTGGTGTGGTGAACTTCATTGACTGGTACAGCGACCGCGTATTGGCCAACTTGGGCGCAGAGCCCGCCCCCTACCTGAAGGAGGTAAAGGCTCAATAACCCATGAGGGCGTCGCACATTACGGTAGTGTTCGTGATGTGCGATGCGGCCTCGGTATACATTTGATAGATGAGCGTAACGTCATGCTCATCTCAAGCAGGCTGTCGAACTCGCTTGTTCATAGCACTCATGTAGCTCATGTCACCTTCCAGCAGTTCGAGTGATGTAAAGGGTCGAGGCACTGTTACCGCAACATCCGGGCGAAGCGCCACGGCACTAAGACGAAAGACCGGGCTTTCAGGGGGCGCTGAAGGTAAGAGAACACTGGCTAAAGGCACGTCTCGCACCGGGGAATTGATTTCCAGATCTTGAGATCTGGGTTGTTTCGCCTTCACCCCCACAGCGGCGCGAAGGTTGGTAAGCACCCTGCTAGCAAGGCTACTGCGCTCGTCATAAAGCGTTTTTACAAAGCCCGCTACAGTTCCCCCTCCCGCCAAGACGAGGCCTGCGTTGGACACATACGCAAACGAAGCCGCACCAGCAGTCTGCCCCACTGCCCCTGCGATACTCAACTTGCCACCCCCTAAAGTCATGCGCAAAATCACGCGATCAACCCAGGTTGTGGGAGGCTTGCTCAGGAGTGCTTTCCCAATTGAAACTGTGCCGAACAGTGCTGTCATTACCCGCTGGGCGAACGCCGAGATAAACAAGGCATTATGCCCGCTAGGATCTCGGGTATTAACGGGATCACTATAGGCATAGGCGTTGATGCCTCCAAGACCAAAAGGACTTATTGCGTCAGGTGAGTGAAAGCGCATGAGTACAGGGTTAAAAGTGCGATAGCCCTGGCCCAGGTGATAGCAACCAGTCAGTTGATCTCTAATCTCGCCGGAGAAACCCGTGTATAGGCTATCGACGGGATTGAACCCACCGTAAACGGTAAAGGCACGGACGATATCGCTACCCTCACCCAAGACAGACTGCTGTCGGTCGACCTTAAGCAAATGTGAGACGGTCATGATGTGCCCTAATGACTTGAAATCACTAGCACTCTACCCATCCAACTCAATCACGTGATACTGGCAAAATTATCAGTTACCCCTTGGCCTGTCATGGCTCTCAAGCCAAAATCCCGCCGGGATTTTGGCTAAAATTTGATCATTTCTATCAATTCCGCGCGATAGAGCACCTGTAGAGTGTTCTTTACATCTTACCCACAGAAACACCAACAAAATTTGTGGGCAACACAAGCGCATTCAGCGAGAAGGTTGTGGATAAGCGAATCAACACCCTGATTCTCAGGGATAAAGGGGATCTCCGCCTGGATTGACTGTTTTTTAACCAAACCTGTCACGGCCTTGAACTGCGTGGTTTGCAGACACTACCAAACAGATTATCCACAGACCAGCTCACAGCGATTGTGGGCAAGATCCGGCTATTCACAGCTATGCGCGACAAATTTGAAAGTGGCCACAGTTATCGTGCATGACTTGAAGAAGATGCGGTCGATGTAGGAGCGGCCTTGTGTCGCGATGGGCTGCGCAGCAGACCCTGGATTTCGAGCCTGACTCAAGATTGCCGGGGCTGCTGCGCAGCCCATCGCGACGCAAGGCCGCTCCTACAAGGGATCGCGTGAAGCCTTAACGCAGCACGCCCTCTTCCACCAGCAGCTTGAGGATGGCCTCGGCGCCTTCCTGTGGAGAAACGTCCTTCAATACCTTGCCGCCCCCACCACTGGCCTTGGCCGTCGCTGCCTTCATGCGGTCGGCACCGCTCTTGGCCTTGATCACCTTCAACCGCTTGGGCCGTGGCCGGGCCGGTTGCAGCTCTGCCTCGGCCAGCAGTTCGTCTTCGACGATGGCCACGTTACGCGCCGCCAATACGCCCCGGCGTGCCGGGCCAAAGGCACTCTGGCGCGGCTTAGGTGCGGCGTTATCCACAGTCGCCAGCAGCGGTAAGCGAACCTTCAGCCGGCGCCGCTGGCCACGTGGCAGAGCCTGCAGGACCTGGGCGGTGCCGTTGTCGATCGACTCCACCTCGGCCAGCCCTACAATCAACGGCCAACCCAGCTTCTCCGCCAGCAGGAACGGCAACATGCCCGACCCCTCGCCCGTCTCTGCCTGGCTGCCGGTCAGTACCAGTTGCGCCCCGGCATCGCGCAGGTAATCCCCCAGCACGCCCAGCACATCGGCACCGGCCGGTTGCTCCAGCACGTCCAGGTGCTCAAGGCCCATGCCCAGGTAGGCGCGCAGCGCTTCTTCACGAGGGTCGCCGGCATGCACCACTTGCAAGTTATCCCCAGCCAGCTGCAAGCCCAGTTCCACGGCGCGGGCATCCTGTTCGGCGCGGCGGGCGCGGCCGGAGCTGGGGTGGGCACCGATGGAAACCAGGCTGATCACTTTCGTACTCATGCTCGTGCCCTTATGCCGCGTCGCGCTGGCCGCCGCTGCGGTAGTTGTCCACAGCTTCGATCAACGCTTTGAGAATCGCCGAGCTGTCGCCAATTACCGACAGGTCAGCCCGTTTGATCATGTCGCAGCCCGGGTCCATGTTGATCGCCACCACCTTGTCGCAGGCACCGATGCCCTGCAGGTGCTGGATCGCGCCCGAGATACCCACAGCCACGTAAACCCGTGCAGTGACCCAGGTACCGGTGGCACCCACCTGACGATTACGCGGCATGAAGCCATCGTCCACCGCCACCCGCGAGGCGCCTTCGGTCGCGCCGAGGGCCGCAGTGGCTTTGTGGTACAGGTCCCAGTCCTTGACGCCGTTGCCGCCCGACACGATGAATTCGGCTTCGGCCATGGCGATGGTGGCCGGGTCTACAGCCACCGAGCCAAGGTCCTCGATGCGCGACAGGCTGCGCGCGATGCTTGTGGACAACTCTACCGGCAACGCTTCATGGCGGGTTTCGCTGACCGGCTCGGCACACTCGGCCGCCGCCAGGATCAGCCGTGGCACGGCGCGTTGCAGGTCTTGCTGGCCGGCACCGGCCCGGCCAATGCACTGGCCGTCCTTGACCTGCCAGACCCGCGTCGCCGGGCGCTCGCCCAGGGACGCACCCAGGCGCCGGCCCAGTTCGCCGCCACCGCTGCGGCTGTCGGGCAGCAGCCAGTGGCGCGGGGTGAACTGGTTATCCACAGCGCGCAGGCCCTGCACCAGTTGCTCCGGCGCATAACCTGCGAATTCCTCGCCTTCGAGCACCAGCAGGCGATCGACACCGGCTGTGGAAAAGTTGCTTTCCTTGTGTTCGCCAAACACCACTGCCAGCACGGCGCCGTCGCTGCCGGCCAGGCTATGGGCCAAGCCGAGCAGGTCGCGGTCGTGGCTGCTCAGGCGGCCGCCGACCATGTCTGGCACCACGGCAATGTAGAACGCCGGCTCAGGCACCTGGTGCAGCGGCAACTTGACCTCGGCCGCCGCGGTGCGTCGGCCGCCCACAGCCGTGCCCTGCTGGGCGCCACTGCGGTCGATACGCTTGAGGCCGGCCGGGCCCACAAAGCCTGCGGCCAGCGCATGTGGATTCTTGCGGATGATGCCGTTGGGGCCCATCCAGCTGGTCTGTTGCGTCTGCATCGCAGCATGCAGCGGATGCAGACGGTTACGGGCGATCCACTCGGCGCGTGGGTCGCGGCGGACAATGTCGCTCATCAGTGCACCTCCGCAGGTTCACGTTTGGCCGCTTGCGGCTTTGCGGCGGCAGGCGCGTCTTCTTCGATCAACACATCAGCCACCAGCTCGGCCAGGTCCTTGATCTGTGGGCGCGGTTCGACCACGCCTTCGAGCATGGCGGTGCACTGTGGGCAACCCACGGCTACCAGCTCAGCCTTGGTTTCGCGGATGTCGTCCATGCGCATGTCCGGAATACGCTGCTTGCCGGGGATGTCGGTGATCGGCGCACCGCCGCCACCGCCACAGCACCGCGAACGGAAGCCCGAGCGCTCCATTTCGCGCACTTCGATACCCAGCGCCTTGAGCACCGCACGCGGGGCTTCGTACTCGCCGTTGTAACGGCCCAGGTAGCACGGGTCGTGGTAGGTGACACTACCACCCTTGTGCTGGCCCAGGTTCAGCTTGTTGGCGGCGATCAGCTCGGCAATGTAGGTGCTGTGGTGCTGCACCTGGTAGTCGCCGCCCAATGCACCGTATTCGTTCTTCAACACATGGAAGCTGTGCGGGTCGCAGGTGACGATACGCTGGAACTTGTACTTGGCCAGGGTCTGGATATTGCGCTTGGCCAGTTGCTGGAAGGTCGCTTCGTCGCCCAGGCGGCGCGCCACGTCGCCGCTGTCGCGTTCTTCCAGGCCAAGCACGGCAAAGTCGACACCCGAGGCCTTGAGCACTTTGACGAACGAGCGCAAGGTGCGCTGGTTGCGCATGTCGAATGCGCCATCGCCCACCCAGAACAGCACCTCGGTGGTTTTCACCTCCGACAGCAGTTGCAGGTTGAGGTCGGCGGCCCAGTTCATACGCCCGCCAGGCGTGAAACCGCCAGGGTTGTCGGTGGCGATCAGGTTGTCCAGCACCTCGGCGCCCTTGTTCGGCGTGGCACCCTTTTCCAGGGTGAGGTGGCGGCGCATGTCGACGATGGCATCGACGTGCTCGATCATCATCGGGCACTCTTCGACACAGGCACGGCAGGTGGTGCACGACCACAGCGTTTCAGCGTCGACCAGGCCATTGACGATCGGCTGGTGCGGGCTGCCGCCGTGCTCGCCAATCGGCTTGCCAGGGTACGGGCTGCCGGCGAACTGGGCGTCGGTGCCACCGGCCAAGCCGATGACCATGTCCTGGATGAGTTTTTTCGGGTTCAACGGCTGGCCAGCGGCAAAGGCCGGGCACATGGCTTCGCACTTGCCGCACTGCACGCAGGCATCGAAGCCAAGCAACTGGTTCCAGGTGAAGTCCACCGGTTTTTCCACGCCCAGCGGCGCGTTGGGGTCTTCCAGGTCCAGTGGCTTGAGGCCGGTGGAGCGGCCACCGCCAAAGCGTTCGGCGCGGCGGTGCCAGGCCAGGTGCAGGGCACCGGCGAAGGCGTGCTTCATCGGGCCGCCCCAGGTCATGCCGAAGAACAGCTCGGACACGCCCCACAGCACGCCCAGGCCAAGGATGCCAACCATCACCCAGCCACCGGTGTTGGCCGGCAGGATGCCAGCAACCGGCAGGGTGGCGATGAAGAAGCTCACGGCAAACGCCAGCAGGCTCTTGGGCAGGCGCATCCACGGGCCCTTGGACAGGCGCGAAGGCGGGTTGAGGCGGCGCTTGAAGACAAAGATGGCACCGCTGAACATGATCACCGTGGCGACCAGCAGCGCGTAACCAAGGATCTTACTCTGCAGGCCAAAGCCGTGCACCAGGATCGCCAGCACGGCCGACAGCACGAAGCCGCCTGCGGTGGCCACGTGGGTCTTGGACATGTACTTGTCGCGCTCGACCACATGGTGCAGGTCCACCAGGTAGCGGCGCGGCATGGCCAGCAGGCCGCCGATCAGGTCAACCTTGGAGGCCCGGCCACGTCGCCACATACGCACCCGGCGCAAGGCGCCGAGCACTGCCAGGCCAAGGGCAGCGAACAGCAGGATGGGTAACAGGGTGTTCAACATGGGAGGCTCCCACAACAGCTGGATTCTTGCGCCACCTCAAGGGCGGCGCGGACCCCTGTAGGAGCGGCCTTGTGTCGCGAAAGGGCCGTGAAACGGCCCCAGCATTCTCAGCGCTGATGAATTGCTGGGGCCGCTTCGCAGCCCTTTCGCGACACAAGGCCGCTCCTACAGGGGGGCCAGTCCCGTCTCTAGATAGACGGTGCGATCAGAAGTCCTTGCACAGGCGCAAGGCGTCGTAGATCGCCGCATGCACGTTGCGCTGGGCCACGCAGTCACCGATGCGGTACAGCAGGTAGCCTTCGCCCGGCTGGCTGAGGATCGGCTGTGGCTTGATTGCGAACAGCGCCTCCACGTCGATCTGGCCCTTGTTGCGCGAACCTTCCTTCAGCGCGTAATACAGCTGCTCGTCAGGGCGCACGCCGTTTTCCACCACCACCTGGTCAACCACGCGCTCTTCCTTGGCGCCGGTGTACTCGTTCTCCAGCACCGCCACCAGCTTGTCGCCTTCGCGGTAGACCTTTTCCAGCATCATGTCGCCGGTCATGATCACTTCTTTCGGGTACATGCTGCGGTAGTAGGTCGGGAAGGTAGTACCGCCCATGGCGACGCCCGGCTTGATGTCGTCGGTGACGATCTCGACCTGGCTGCCCTTGTCGGCGATGAAGTCGGCCACCGACATGCCGGTGAACTCGCAGATGGTGTCGTACACCAGCACGTTCTTGCCCGGCGCAACCTTGCCGTCGAGTACGTCCCAGCTGCTGACCACCAGCCCTTCGGCGGCGCCCCAGTGTTCGTTCTGCTCAAGGAACGAGTGGCCACCTACCGCCAGCACGATCACGTCCGGGCGCAGGTCCTGGATCGTCGCCACGTCGGCGGCGGTGCCCAGGCGCAAGTCGACCTTCAGGCGCGCCAGTTCCAGCTGGTACCAGCGGGTGATACCGGCAATCTGGTCACGTTGCGGTGCCTTGGCGGCGATGGTGATCTGCCCGCCGATCTGGTCCTTCTTCTCGAACAGGGTCACATCGTGGCCACGCTCGGCGGCCACGCGGGCCGCTTCCATGCCCGCCGGGCCGGCACCTACCACCACCACCTTGCGCTTCACGCCAGTGGTCTTCTCGATGATGTGCGGCACGCCCATGTATTCACGGGAGGTGGCGGCGTTCTGGATGCACAGCACATCCAGGCCCTGGTACTGGCGGTCGATGCAGTAGTTGGCACCGACGCACTGCTTGATCTGGTCGATCTGGCCCATCTTGATCTTGGCGATCAGGTGCGGGTCGGCCATGTGCGCACGGGTCATGCCGACCATGTCCACGTAGCCGCCTTCGAGAATGCGCGTGGCCTGGTTCGGGTCCTTGATGTTCTGTGCGTGCAGCACGGGTACCTTGACCACTTCCTTGATACCGGCCGCCAGGTGCAGGAACGGCTCTGGCGGGTAGCTCATGTTCGGAATGACGTTGGCCAGGGTGTTGTGGGTGTCGCAACCCGAGCCGACCACACCGATGAAGTCCAGCATGCCGGTCGCGTCGTAGTAGGCCGCGATCTGCTTCATGTCTTCGTGGCTGAGGCCATCGGGGTGGAACTCGTCGCCACAGATACGCATGCCCACGCAGAAATCGTCACCGACTTCGGCGCGCACAGCCTTCAGCACTTCCAGGCCGAACTTCATGCGGCCCTCGAACGTGCCGCCCCATTCGTCGGTACGCTTGTTGACCCGCGGGCTCCAGAACTGGTCGATCATGTGCTGGTGCACTGCCGACAGCTCGACACCGTCCAGGCCGCCCTCTTTGGCGCGACGCGCGGCTTGGGCGTAGTTACCGATCACCCGCCAGATCTCTTCCACCTCGATGGTCTTGCAGGTGGCGCGGTGCACCGGTTCGCGAATACCCGAAGGCGACATCAGGGTCGGCCAGTTGAAGCCGTCCCAACGCGAGCGACGGCCCATGTGGGTAATCTGGATCATGATTTTGGCCCCATGCTTGTGCATGGCGTCGGCCAGGTTCTGGAAGTGCGGGATGATGCGGTCGGTGGAAAGGTTGACCGATGCCCACCATTCCTGGGGGCTGTCGATGGCCACCACCGACGAACCGCCGCAGATCGCCAGGCCGATACCGCCCTTGGCCTTTTCTTCGTAATACTTCACATAGCGGTCGGTCGTCATGCCGCCGTCAGTGGCGTAGACCTCGGCGTGCGCGGTGCTGAGCACGCGGTTGCGGATGGTCAGTTTGCCGATCTGGATCGGCTGGAACATTGCTTCGAATGCCATGACGCTATCTCCGGCTTACAACGGCTTCGTAACGAACAGGCCATCTTCGTGGCCTTCTTCCGACCCGCCATAGACCTGTTCGGCCACAGTGCGGATAGCGCTGCCGCGGGCAGCGAGAATCTGGTCCATGGCGCCGGCGAACCAGCCGGTGAACATGTAGTCGACCTTGCGGCCGCACTTGCCATAGACGTACACGAACGCAGAGTGCTTGAGCTTGACGCTGCAGGTGCCTTTATCCAGGTCGATGTCCTGGATCTCGAACAGGCCCCAGCCACGCTGGCTCAGGCGCTTCATGTAATGCTCGAACACCGCCACGCCTTCCAGGCCATGGCACTCGGCTTCTTTTTCACACCAGTGCCAGGCGGACTTGTAGCCGGCCTTGTAGAGAATCTCGGCGTACTTGTCGGCGCCCAGTACCTCTTCGATACCCATGTGGTTGTTGACGAAGAAATGGCGCGGCACGTACAGCATCGGCAAGGCGTCGCTGGTCCAGACACCGGTCTCGCTGTCGACTTCGATTGGCAATTGCGGGGCGATCTTGGCCATGGAAACTCAACTCCATAAAAATTTTTGTTTGGGTGCCCCGGCGTTGCTGGCAGGGGCATTCAGGCTTGGAGAGCGGCTTATTCGCCCCACACGTCCTTGAGGACGTTGACCCAGTTCTCGCCCATGATCTTGCGCACCACGCGCTCGGAGTGGCCGCGCTTGAGCAAGGTTTCGGTGAGGTTGGGGAATTCACCCACGGTACGGATACCCAGCGGGTTGATGATCTTGCCGAAGTTGGTCAGGCGCCGGGCGTAACCCTTGTCGTGGGTCAGGTACTCGAAGAAGTCCTGGCCGTGGCCTTGGGTAAAGTCGGTACCGATGCCGATCGCGTCTTCACCCACGATGTTCATGGTGTACTCGATGGCTTCGGCGTAGTCGTCGATGGTCGAATCGATACCCTTGGCCAGGAACGGGGCGAACATGGTCACGCCAACGAAGCCGCCGTGGTCGGCGATGAACTTCAGCTCGGCGTCGGACTTGTTACGCGGGTGCTCCTTGAGGCCCGATGGCAGGCAGTGCGAATAGCACACCGGCTTTTTCGATTCGAGGATGACTTCTTCGGACGTTTTGGAGCCGACGTGGGACAGGTCGCACATGATGCCGACGCGGTTCATTTCGGCGACGATCTCGCGACCAAAGCCCGACAGGCCGCCGTCGCGCTCGTAGCAACCGGTGCCCACCAGGTTCTGGGTGTTGTAGCACATCTGCACGATGCCAACGCCCAGCTGCTTGAACACGTCGACGTAGGCGATCTGGTCTTCGAAGGCGTGGGCGTTCTGGAAGCCGAAGAGAATGCCGGTCTTGCCCAGTTCCTTGGCCTTGCGGATGTCGGCGGTAGTGCGCACCGGCATTACCAGGTCGCTGTTGTCGCGGATCAGCTTCTGGCTGGCGGCGATCTGGTCGACGGTTGCCTTGAACCCTTCCCACACCGATACCGTGCAGTTGGCCGCAGTGAGCCCGCCTTTGCGCATGTCCTCGAACAGCTCGCGGTTCCACTTGGCAATGATCAGGCCGTCAATGACGATACTGTCGGCGTGAAGTTCGGCTGGGCTCATCAGGCTGTCCCCTTTTATCGAATGGGTTGGCGCCAAACCTTGTGCCGGCGCTTTGGGGCCAGCATATGCCTGTGCCCAAAGGCGCCCCGATGCAAAAACGACAGGGGGTTTGCCGAAAGCGTCAATGCGCGACAACAGGGCATCTGGCGCGCGGGCTGGCGATGCGAGACAGTCTCGACAACGGCATTTGCGGCCACTTCATGAACATTTGGTCAGGTAGCTACCACCAGAGCGCAGGCTGAGCGAGAATCCCTGCGATTCGACAGCCAGGTGAGGGGAAAAAGGATGAAATCTATGGCATGGCTGGCGCTGCTGGCCGTTGTGAGCGGGGCCCAGGCCAGCGAGGAAGAAAGCACACCTTGCGACAATGTGGAAACCGACCAGCAAACCTTCGCCTGTGCAGCATTCAACAAGCAGGTCGCCGAGCGTGAGCTGCAGTCGGCCTACCACGAACTCGCCGCGCGCATGCGTGACCAGTTCGGCGACGAAGCCGGCCTGATGTCGCGAATAGAGGCCGCCGAGCAACTCTGGCGTCAACTGCGTGATGCAGACTGCAAGGTCGAAACCCACGCTGAACAGCCAGGCAGCAAGGCCTACCAGACCGCCTGGAACAGCTGCATTGCACAGCGCAGCGATGAGCGGGCGGAATACCTGCGCAGCCTGGGCACGCAAGACAGTGACGAGCCAGCGCCTGAAGATTGAACAGCACGCACAAGAGAAGGACCAACGCCCGAGGAACCACATGCCGCTGATGCCGCCTGCGTCATTGCCCGATAGTGCCCTCAGACCACGTGCTCACCACGTGTGTCTTGAAATTCAAAACTATCAAGGAATTACAAAGTGGCTGACATCAAAGTTGAAATGGAAAAAATCCGCAAAGAGGGCCAGGAGCGCGTTGCCGCTACCGGCCAGGCCCTCTGCGTTTTCGCTGACAATGTGCCTGCTGACATTGCACAAGACATCCTGTGCGGCTTGGGCTTGATGACCGCACTGGCCAACAAGAAGTTCAACCAGGAAACCCAGCAGCGCGAGTGGTACAACTTCTACAACGATGGCCTGAGCAAATTCGGCTGGACCATGACAGGTGCTGCACATGCCGAAGACGCCATTGACGAGGACAACCTGACCCTGGCAGATCTGATCACCAAGTCGGTCACCATCAGCGTTTCCGCGGACCCTCGCCGCACCGCTTGCGCCAAGCGTGCTCTGCAAATCGTCGTGCAGAAGCCGGAAGTCAAGGCACATCTGGAAAAGCACAGCCATAGCGAATCCGGCAAATCGAGCACCTTCGTGATAGCCCAGTGCGAAATGACGCCACAAGGCCTGCCCGCCATGCACATGACCAGCTTCCAGGCCAGCTACGACTCGAAAATCGAGCGTGAGGGCGCCCTGACCCGCAAGGTCGATAAAACTTCCACCCGCGTCTATCGCGCTTCGCAACAAGGCACTTTCAGCGTTCGTCACTTCGACGCTGCGCGGGAACTTGTGAACGAGAAAATCAAAAAAGACCTCGGCGATTTTTTCACTAGCTGATGAGCGAGGCCGGGTACCAGAAAGCGCTGGTACCCGGTTCTGGTCATGTGCAGCCATCGAGGAACAATGCCACATGAGCGATACAAGCCTGGACACCCGAATCTTCGAGGAGCGGCTAAGAATAAAGCCTGCCCCCTGGCTGACACTCGAGACCTGGGAAGACTTGCAGCTATGCCTGCGTCATTCACAAGCATTGGCCAATGAAAGCTACTCGATGGAGACCCAGCCTCGGCAATGGTTCGCGCACGCCCTCGCCACCTTGAAATCATTGAAATTCAGCCTGTGTGAACATACACACAAAACCATTGTGTATGAGCCGCACTTGCTTGCGCTCAGCGATGTATACAATGGCTTTCTACCGCCACTGCGCGCCAAAGGGCCTTGGTTCAAAAGCCTGGAAGAAAATATTCAAAACGCCCTGCAGTCGGCGGGTGCACGTAAATTCACCGTCATGAACGCTTCTTCACATCTAAGTATCGAAATGGACCATGAAGGTGACCAGGTTCCGGTGGCGATCCTGTTTTATACCTACTGCGTTACCGACCCGGTCGAGCCCACCCGAAAGTTGAACCTGACATTCGACCATCTGGGTGCACGCTTCAATGCAGAAGGTTTTGCCCCGCTTCGCAAGGACCTGCAAGCGAGCAACCGGGAAAAACTGAGGGCAATTCTCGAGCGCGAGCTTGAGTGAAGCTCATTTGGGGCCGCCCGGCCGACGTTCCTCCCGCGGGCACCGTCCAAACTTCAGCTTGTAGCGCCGCGTAAAATACGATGGAAGTTCAAACCCGCACGCAATGCTGACCTCGGTCACCGACATGTCGGTCTGGGCCAACAGCTGACGCGCCTTGTCCAGCCGTAACGCGAGATAGAAACTGCTGGGTGTGGTATCCAGGTGTATGCGAAACAACCGCTCCAGTTGACGCCTCGTGACCTTGATCGCGGCCGCCAGATCCAGCGTGGTCAGTGGTGGCTCGAAGTGTTTTTCCATTTCGCCAATGGCATGGATCAGCTTCTTGTTACTGATGCCATAACGCGCGCCGATCTGCATGCGCTGGTGGTCCTGGCGCTGACGGATACGCCCCAGCACGAACTGTTCGGACACTTTCACCGCCAGGTCGCTGCCATGAGCCTGGGCAATCAAGTACAGCATCAGATCGATCGAGGCCGTTCCGCCTGCGCAGGTGATGCGGCTGCGGTCAATCTCGAACAGCTCCTGGGTGGCCTGAAGACCTGGATAGCGTTCCTTGAAGGCCTCCAGCGCCTCCCAATGCAATGTCGCCCGGTAGCCCTCGAGCAGCCCCGCCTCGGCCAACACCATCGCACCGGTGTCGATACCCCCAAGCATGACAGCGTCATGGTTGAGCCGGCGCAACGCATGCAACAGTTTGGGTGCGACATTGCCAAGTGGCTCGAAGCCCGCAACCACCAGCAGGATGTCGGGCGGCTCGCCCTCCCCCAGAGCGGCATCGGCATTGATGGACATGCCATTGCTCGCCAGCACCGCCTCACCGTTCAGGCTCAGCACCTGCCACCGGTACAACGGCCCGCCAAAACGGTTGGCTACCCGCAGTGGTTCCACCGCGGAAATGAACCCCATGGCGGAAAAACCGGGCACCAACAGAAAGGCAATCGTCTCCATCATCCCCCTCCACAGAAACTGGTCGCCCAGGTGCTAATTCCTGTCGCTAGCGTGCGCTTGGGCAAGATGGCGCCAGCGTAGCGTATCCACACGGCCCAGAGAGACCGAACCCCATAACAATATGCCCTGCCGATGGAGAGCCACCATGCACAGCTTGATCCGCCGCAGCCTGTTGACCCTTGCCCTGAGCAGCATCGCCACTTCCCCACTGTTGGCCGCCGAACCCGCGGCCTGCAAGAACGTTCGCCTGGGCGTGGTCAACTGGACCGACGTCATTGCCACCAGTGCCATGGCCCAGGTGCTGCTCGATGGCCTGGGCTACCAGACCAAACAGACCAGCGCTTCGCAGCAGATCATTTTTGCCGGCATCCGCGACAAGCGCCTGGACATGTTCCTGGGTTACTGGAACCCGATCATGACCCAGACCATCACCCCGTTCGTCGACGCCGGGCAGGTCAAGGTGCTCGACAAGCCAAGCCTGGAAGACGCCCGCGCCACCCTCGCCGTGCCGAGATACCTGTATGACAAGGGCCTGAAAAACTTTGCCGATATCCACAAGTTCGAAAAGGAACTGGGCGGCAAGATCTATGGCATCGAGCCAGGCTCGGGGGCCAATACGCAGATCAAGGCCATGATCACCAAGAACCAGTTTGGCCTGGGCAAATTCCAGCTGGTCGAGTCCAGCGAAGCGGGCATGCTCGCCGCGGTCGACCGCGCCGTGCGGCGCAAGGAAGCCGTGGTGTTCTTCGGCTGGGCACCGCACCCGATGAACGTGAACATCGACATGGCCTACCTGGGTGACAGCCAGGACGCCCTCGGCCCCGACGAAGGCCGTGCCACGGTGTGGACGGTGACCGCGCCGGACTACGCCGAACGCTGCCCCAACGCCAACCGCCTGCTGGCCAACCTGAAATTCAGCGCCGAGGACGAGAGCCGCATGATGCAGCCGCTGCTCGACCACAAGGACGCGCTGGAGTCGGCCCGCCAGTGGCTGAAAGACCACCCCGAAGACAAGGCGCGCTGGCTGGAAGGGGTGACCACCTTCGATGGCAAGCCGGCGGCGGACAACCTCAAGCTTACCGCCAACTGACAGCGCCTCTTCGCGGCTGAACCCGCTCCCACAGGGCATACCTGGGCAGGGCCATCACGGTCCCCTGTGGGAGCGGGCTTGCCCGCGAAAAGGCCAGCACATACACCACAAGGAACCGCACCATGAACCACGACGTCATCATCACCTGCGCCCTTACCGGTGCCGGCGACACTGCCTCGAAAAGCCACCTTGTCCCCGTCACCCCCCGGCAAATCGCCGACGCTGCCGTAGAGGCTGCCAAGGCGGGCGCCACCGTGGTCCACTGCCACGTGCGCGACCCGCAAACCGGCCGCTTCAGCCGTGACGTGGCGCTGTACCGCGAGGTCATGGAGCGCATTCGTGAAGCCGACGTGGACATCATCGTCAACCTCACCGCCGGCATGGGGGGTGACCTGGAAATCGGCCCGGGTGAAACGCCACTGGAGTTCGGCGCCGGCACCGACCTGATCGGCCCACTGGAGCGCCTGGCCCACGTGGAAGCGTTGTTGCCGGAAATCTGCACCCTCGACTGCGGCACCCTCAACTTTGGCGACGGCAACTCGATCTACGTGTCCACCCCTGCGCAACTGCGCGCCGGCGCCAAGCGCATCACCGAACTGGGCGTGAAGGCAGAACTGGAAATCTTCGACACCGGCCACCTGTGGTTCGCCAAGCAAATGATGAAGGAAGGCCTGCTGGACGACCCTCTGTTCCAGCTATGCCTGGGCATCCCGTGGGGCGCGCCGGCCGACACCACCACCATGAAAGCCATGGTCGACAACCTGCCGGCCAATGTTACCTGGGCGGGTTTCGGCATCGGCCGCATGCAGATGCCGATGGCAGCGCAGGCCGTGTTGCTGGGCGGCAACGTGCGGGTGGGGCTGGAAGACAACCTGTACCTGGACCGTGGCGTGCTGGCCAGCAATGGCCAGCTGGTCGAACGGGCGGTGGAGATCATCTCGCGCCTTGGCGCCCGGGTACTGACCCCGGCCGAGGGCCGGGAAAAAATGAACCTCAAGCGCCGCTGATCCCGCCCGCTCCCCCAAGGACTGGCGCCAATCCTGAGCATTCTTTTAGCCCGAGGACTCGATATGCCCTTCATCACCGAGATCAAGACCTTCGCCGCGCTGGGTAGCGGCGTGATCGGCAGCGGCTGGGTTGCCCGCGCCCTGGCCCACGGCCTGGACGTGATCGCCTGGGACCCTGCACCTGGCGCGGAGCCGGCGCTGCGCAAGCGTATTGCCAATGCCTGGCCAGCGCTTGAGAAGCAGGGGCTGGCGCCCGGCGGGTCACAAGGCCGCCTGAAGTTCGTCGCCACCATCGAGGAATGCGTACGCGATGCCGATTTCATTCAGGAAAGCGCGCCAGAGCGGCTGGACCTGAAGCTCGACCTGCACGCAAAAATAAGCGCCGCGGCCAAGCCCGAGGCCATCATCGGCTCCAGCACTTCCGGTCTGCTGCCCAGCGAGTTCTACGAGTCTGCCACGCACCCGGAGCGCTGCGTGGTGGGCCACCCGTTCAACCCGGTGTACCTGCTGCCGCTGGTGGAAATCGTCGGTGGCAAACGTACCGCGCCCGAAGCCATCGAGGCGGCGAAGGTCATCTATAGCGCCCTGGGCATGCGCCCGCTGCACGTGCGCAAGGAAGTGCCCGGTTTCATTGCCGACCGCCTGCTCGAAGCACTCTGGCGCGAGGCCCTGCACCTGGTGAACGACGGCGTGGCGACCACCGGTGAAATCGACGACGCAATCCGCTTTGGCGCCGGCCTGCGCTGGTCGTTCATGGGCACCTTCCTCACCTACACCCTGGCCGGTGGCGATGCAGGCATGCGCCACTTCATGTCGCAGTTCGGCCCGGCGCTGAAACTGCCGTGGACCTACCTGCCCGCACCGGAACTGACCGACAAACTGATTGACGATGTGGTGGACGGCACCTCGGCGCAACTGGGTGAACGCAGCATTGCCGCACTGGAACGCTATCGTGATGACACCCTGCTTGCAGTGCTTGAAGCCGTAAAGAGCAGCAAGCAAACGCACGGCATGTCGTTCGGCGAATGAGGAGCCCACAATGCCCGCACTGATCACCTATCGCACCCCAGTCCAGGAGGACTGGGTGGACTACAACGGGCACCTGCGCGATGCCTTCTACCTGCTGATTTTCAGCTACGCCACCGATGCGCTGATGGAGCGCATCGGCCTGGATGCCGACAGCCGAGGGCAGAGTGGGCATTCGCTGTTCACCCTGGAGGCGCACATCAACTACCTGCATGAGGTGAAGCTTGGCACCGAGGTGTGGGTGCAGACGCAGATCGTCGGCGTTGATCGCAAGCGCGTGCATGTCTATCACAGCCTGCACCGGGCCGGGTTCGATGAGGTGCTGGCTGCCAGCGAGCAGATGCTCCTGCACGTTGACCTGGCGGGGCCGAAATCCGCGCCGTTCGAAGCGCGCAGCATGGCGGCGATACAGCGCCTGCAAACGCAACAGGATGATCTGTCGATACCCAACTACGTTGGCGCAACCATCCGCCGCCTGAGCCAGCCGGCTGATGGCTCAACCTGCTGACCCTTGCCGAACATACCGCGCCCAAAAAATAACCCCGGAAAGCCGTGAGCATCCGGGGCCAAGAGCGAGCAACATCCACTGTGCATGAACGAGGGTGACCAAACCCTCTGGTACCGTGAATGGCCTCAGTGTGGGGCCTGGGAAGGCGCTGGATTTAGCCGTAAACGACCTGTTCTTAGCCATGGCAGCCATGCCGGCATTCTGTTGTTGCGGGTCTGTCGCCCGCGTCACAGAATCGGTCGTAAATCACAGCAGCACTCTCTTCGCGATAAAAGGGACAACAGCCATGATGCATGCGGATTTGATTGATCAGGACGACCTGGCAGGCCACCTGCGGGCGCGTGGGTTCGACATTCCAGCCGGGGCCACTGCCGAGCAGGCCTGCGAGGCAGTGGTGCGCGGGCTGACCGAGCCCAATGCACGGGCCCTGAAGGGGATGGTGGAACAGATGTATACCGGTAGCGCGACGATTC
>NZ_BCBD01000032.1:0-42278 GCF_001320345.1 Pseudomonas sp. NBRC 111127
CATCTACGTCGGCAAGCGCAACGTGAAAGTGCGTGATGGCGGCGTGCTGGCCGATGTTGCGCCGACCATGTTGAAGCTGCTGGGGCTGGAAAAGCCTGCCGAAATGACCGGCACTTCGATTCTGGTAGACGCCTGAATCTGCGTATTGGGGCCGCTTTGCGGCCCATCGCGACGCAAGGCCGCTCCTACAGGGCCCCGATAACACCTGAATTCCAGACAAACGCCTCGCGACACTGGCAGCGAGGCGTTTTTTTTGCCCGCCCAGGCGGGCATACTAGGCCAGTCTCCATCCTTGGTACGCCAAACCCCATGCTTCGCGCCCTGATCCTCCTAGCCTTGTCATGCCTGCTCAGCCCGGCCTTCGCCGATGAGCGCGCACAGACCCAGCAGCAACTGGACGCCACCCGCCAGGACATTGCCGAGCTCAAGAAAACACTGGGCAAGCTCCAGGAAGAAAAAGCCGGTGTGCAAAAGGACCTGAAAGCCACCGAGACCGACATCGGCAACCTCGAAAAGCAGGTGGAGGCACTGCAGCAAGCGCTAAAAAAGACCGAGGGCGAGCTGGAGCGCCTTGAAACCGAGAAAAAAAAACTCCAGACCGCCCGCGTTGAACAGCAACGGCTGATCGCCATTCAAGCCCGCTCGGCCTACCAGAACAACGGTCGCGAGGAATACCTCAAGCTGCTGCTCAACCAGCAGAACCCAGAGAAATTCGCCCGCACCCTGACCTACTACGACTACATGAGCAAGGCGCGCCTGGAGCAGCTGCGCACCTTCAACGAAACCCTCCGCCAGTTGGCCAGTGTCGAGCAGCAAATGTCTGCTCAACAGCAACAGTTGCTGGCCCAGCGCGCCGACCTCGACAGCCGCCGCCAGGCCCTGGAGAGCGAACGCGGCAAGCGCCAGCAGGTATTGGCCAAGCTCAACAGCGACATGAAAGACCGTGACCAGGAGCTCCAGGCCCGTCAGCAGGACCAGGCCGACCTGGCCAAAGTCCTCAAGACCATCGAGGAAACCCTGGCACGCCAGGCCCGCGAGGCTGAAGAGGCACGCAAGAAAGCCTTGCTGGCGCAGCAGGAAGCGGAAAAACGCCGGCAGCAAGAGGCCCTGGCGGCCGCTGCGCGCAACCAGGCGCGCGAGCCTGAAGCGCCGGCAGAGCCGCCGAAAAAGGCCCGTACCACCCTCGGGCCGATGGTTTCCAGCGACGGAGCCAACTACGGCGGTGCATTTTCTGCAGCACGGGGCAAACTTCCTTGGCCAGTCAATGGTCGATTGCTGGCACGCTTCGGCGATGCACGCGGCAACGATGCCCGGGCCAAATGGGACGGCGTGATGATCAGCGCCAACCCCGGCACACAAGTGCACGCCGTGCACGGCGGGCGTGTGGTGTTCGCCGACTGGTTGCGCGGCGCCGGGCTTCTGGTCATTCTCGATCATGGCAACGGTTACCTGAGCCTGTACGGCCATAACCAGAGCCTGCTGAAAAGTGCTGGTGACATCGTCAAGGCCGGTGAAGCCATATCCACCGTCGGCGACAGCGGTGGCCAGGACGCGGCAGGCTTGTACTTCGCCATCCGCCAGCAGGGCCGGCCTACCGACCCTTCGCAGTGGTGCCGGGGTTAGTCAACTTTCTACGGCGCGGCCCAAACGCTGCACCGATGCTCCGCAGGGAGCGCTTACAGGATCAGGAGTCCGTTCGACATGCTGCACTCGCCTCGTCTCACCCAGTTGGCCCTGTCCATCGCCCTGGCGGTCGGCGCGCCCCTGGCCACTGCCGCGGAGCCGGCCAAGGCGGCAGCTGTGCCGGCCACCGAGGTCACTGCCAAGGCGCCACTGCCACTGGAAGAGCTGCGCACCTTCGCCGAAGTCATGGACCGCATCAAAGCGGCCTATGTCGAGCCGGTAGATGACAAGACCCTGCTGGAGAATGCCATCAAGGGCATGCTCAGCAACCTCGACCCACACTCGGCCTACCTAGGCCCCGAGGACTTCCAGGAACTGCAGGAAAGCACCAGCGGCGAGTTCGGCGGGCTGGGTATCGAAGTGGGCCAGGAAGACGGCTTCATCAAGGTGGTCTCGCCGATCGATGACACCCCGGCCTCGCGTGCAGGCGTCCAGGCCGGCGACCTGATCGTCAAGATCAACGGCGCCCCGACCCGCGGCCAGACCATGACCGAAGCGGTGGACAAGATGCGCGGCAAGGTCGGCGACAAAATCACCCTGACCCTGGTCCGCGACGGCGGTAACCCCTTCGACGTGACCCTGGCCCGCGCGGTGATCCAGGTCAAGAGCGTGAAGAGCCAGCTGCTGGAAAACGACTACGGCTATATCCGCATCACCCAGTTCCAGGTCAAGACCGGCGACGAGGTGGGCAAAGCCCTGGCCAAGCTGCGCAAGGACAACGGCAAGAAACTGCGCGGGGTGGTGCTCGACCTGCGCAACAACCCGGGTGGCGTGCTGCAATCGGCCGTGGAAGTGGCCGACCACTTCCTCACCAAGGGCCTGATCGTCTACACCAAGGGCCGCATCGCCAATTCCGAACTGCGCTTCTCGGCCGACCCGGCCGACGCCAGCGAAGGGGTGCCACTGGTGGTGCTGATCAACGGCGGCAGCGCCTCGGCTTCGGAAATTGTAGCGGGCGCACTGCAAGACCAGAAGCGCGCCGTGCTGATGGGCACCGACAGCTTCGGCAAAGGCTCGGTACAAACCGTGCTGCCATTGGCCAATGACCGCGCCCTGAAGCTGACCACCGCACTGTACTTCACCCCCAATGGCCGTTCGATCCAGGCCCAGGGTATCGTCCCCGACATCGAAGTACGTCAGGCCAAGCTCACTGCCGAGGTCGACACCGACAACTTCAAGGAAGCCGACCTGCAGGGCCACCTGGGCAACGGTAACGGCGGCGCCGACCGCCCGACCGGCAGCAGCAAGCGCAAGGAGCGCCCACAGGACGACGACTTCCAACTGAGCCAGGCACTGAGCCTGCTCAAAGGCCTCAACATCACCTCGGGCAAATGATCCAGCCCATGCGGTACCTGCTGTGCCTGGTGTTCTGCCTGTTGGCCGGGGTCGCGCAAGCGGCGCCGGCCGGCAAGGCCTACATGAGCATCATCATCGACGACCTTGGCCAGAGCCCCGAGCGGGACAGCCGCACCTTGGCCCTACCCGGCCCGGTGACCATGGCCATCATGCCCGACACCCCGCATGCAACCGACTTCGCCCGCCAAGCGCACAAGGCTGGCAAAACGGTGATCCTGCACATGCCCATGGACCCGGCCACCGGGCCCTATGCCTGGCACCCCGGCATCGCCGGCGAAGAGCTGGCCCGGCGCCTGGACAGCGCGCTGCTCAAGGTGCCTTACGCGGCCGGCATCAACAACCATATGGGCAGCCGCATGACGGCCCAGCGCGAACCCATGGCCTGGCTGATGGGCGAATTGCAACGTCGCCATCTGTTCTTCGTCGACAGCCGCACCAGTGCCGCCACCGTCGCGGCTGCAGAAGCACAGGCGCAAGGCCTGGCGCATGTCTCGCGGGATGTGTTTCTCGATGACGTGCGCACCACCGAAGCCATTGCCGGGCAGTTGCAACAAGGCGTGGCCCTGGCGCACAAGCAAGGCTCGGCAGTGTTGATCGGCCACCCTTACCCGCAAACGCTGGAGGTGCTGGCCCGCGAACTGCCCCGCCTGAAAAGCCAGGGCATCACGCTGCTGGGTCTGCCACAGATGATTGCCGAGCGCAGCAACCAGGCCATGCCGGCACATGGCCGGCAGGGCCGCTACAGCAACCGATGACCCGAACCTACTGTGCTGTTGGACGATCGAAAGGAATGATCCCCGTGGCTTGCTGTAGTGTCAGCTTGCCGCGGTAAAGCTGCTGCCCTGTATCCCTGGCAACCTGGCTGCTCAGGTAACGCTGGGCCCACACCTTCAGATGCCCCGAAGTAAAATCCCGGGCGTAGGCAGCCTGCGACCGCAAATGGAAATGCACAGCCCAGAGTTTACGGTTGTTTGACAAGAGCTGGACCAGGTACTCATCGAAAGCGCTACCGTCCGCCATGACATGCCGCTTGAGGTATACGACCTTGATCGCCTTCAAATCGTAAAGAAAGCGCAGGGCTTCGGCAGTGGGGCGGCTGGTGTGGGTGTACAGGGTGGTAAGTTGCACCTCCTTCTCTGTACGCAGCGCATTCACTTCCTGTTCCAAGGTCCTGATCAGCGCATCGTCGCCACCGGCAGCGCGCACTACGCTCACTGCCTCGGTCAGTTTGCTCAGCTGAAGATCGTATATCCTGGCCACCAGCGACCCGCTGATATCGATCTCGACATAGGCCTTGGCTGAGGCTCGATGGGCATTGCTCTTATTCAGTAGAGACTGCACCCAACTAGCGAGATCGGCTAGGGGGGCTTCGTCGGATAACGATGGCTGCTGGACCTCGCGCCACTCGCCATCTACTTGTTCAAAGGTGGCCAATACCTTATCGCTGATCTTCTCACGCACCTCGAGCAAGGATTGCCCTTCGATAAGGTTGCCGATCATCAGTTGCCCCTGGCCATTACGCACCAACCGCTGCGGCACGCGGGACGCCGGATAAGGCCTACGCCCGGCCGGTAGAAGGGGGTGATCCTGCTCATCATACGCTATGCCCAGACGTACGTTCACATCGAGCTTGAGTTTGCTGATGTGCTCCCGATAGCGCTCGATCATGGCCGGTTCGATCAACGCCCCACCCTCTCGGCGAACGCGATCACTGTTGACCAGCGCAGCACTGTATTCGTCCCAGGCTTCGTGCAGGATGACGATCCTGTCCTGCGCCGGCAGGTTGGAGAAGGCCAGCTCGCCGTGGGCTTCGGCCGCGTTGCGCAGGCTTGAGCTGACCAGGGCAGCTCTGTAGCCTGCAATGACGTCTGGCCGGTCGCTTTCCAGGTGCAGCGCCAGCTCGGCCAGATTCACCACCTGGTGGAAACGCAGTTGAACTGTACTGACGCTGCGCTTGGCAATTATGTCTGCGACGGTGCCTTTGGCGTTGCCCCCCCAATCCTTTACCTCGAAATCTTCCGGCGTTTCGGTCAACAATTGATCCAGCTGCTCACTCCAGACCAACATGCGATCCTGCACGTCGATCACGACTTGCTGTTTGACGCGCAACTTCTCATACAAATCCGCGAATTCACGGACTGGCCGCCCATCCAGCGCGTTTTGCATCTCCACAAGTTCGGGGTAATTCGCAAGGCTCCAGAGCTCGGTGAAAGTAATCTCGGCATCGTTGATAGCGCTGTTGCGAACAACTTTATCGTGCTCGGCAAGCACCCCGTCCCAGCCCCCCTTTTCCCGCTCACGGGCAAATTTGTCTTCTCGCATGGTCGCGTGCAGCGCCAGTATTTCAATATCGGCGCCGACCGCAGCTTCCAGCTCCTTCAGCATCCGGTTCATCTGTGTGAAGTGGTCCTGCTCGAACGTAATCTTGCGCTTATCGTAAAGCGCGAGCGTTGTGCGCAACTGCGACTTACCCGCTTCGTCTTCGGCGGGCAACGCGGCCAGCCTTTCGGATGCGGTGGCCCGAAGCTCCCTGAGTTTCAGCAGTTGTTCGCGCAATTCGTCCACAGCCTTGGCAAAAGGCCCGGCTTGCTTTCTGGCCTCCCGGGCGCGACTGTCAAGGCCCTCTATCTTTTGGTGCATGTCGCGAAACCGATCCCTCAGCCACTTTTGTGTACGCTCTCGCCCCATGCCACCCCGCAGACCAAGCGCCGTGTCCACACGCCACACGCCGTCGACGAAACGCAGCCAGGGCCCCGCGGCTCCGCCACCATCGACCACCCGTACACCCTCTGGCAACCGCTCCACGCGGTAGGTATCACTGGCCAGGGCTACATAATGATCGCCGTCGATCAGGTACAAGCCTGTCGCCGTACCTTGGTTCAAGGGCTGCACGCCCGCAAGCGAGACCGGTGCACGCATGGCCCTGAGTGCTTCGCGCTGTTCGCGCGGCAACCAGTTGAAGTCACTCTGACCTCGCCATGAAAAATCGAGCCAGCGGCTCGGCAGCGCTTGGCCAAGCGCAGGCGTTTCCTCGATAGGCGCGATTGCAATTTCGGCAAATGCGCCGCGCTGCGCCTCAGGCCCCTCGACCTCCGCCGCACCGGGCAATGCATAGGAGGGAAAGGCTTTGGCGGGTTGCCTGGCATGCAGCAACACCATGCCCAGGTTCAATATCAGGTCAACCGTTGCCGCCGACCGATCAAACTCATTGCCACGCTCCAAGGCCTCAATGTCTTGCTGCAACGCGTTGAGCAATTGCACCAACCAGGCCACCGAGGCCACAGGCCCGCGAAGCGCCAAGGTCACGACATCGAACAACAGCCATGCCCCCTCGCACAATGTCTGCCAGCGGCTCTCGGCGTTGGACACAGACTGTTCATCAGCGAGCGTCAGCAGCAGGTCGCGATTGGCTGTATAAAGTTTCTCGTCAATGTTGCTACGCCAGAATTCGATCGCCAGCCTGGCAGGTTCCGGACGCTCAGGCAGCGCATAGGGGTCGATGCCGATGACACTGATGTGCGGTTCGCGGAAACCACCATGGTCGTAGACAGGCCTGGCGCTGGGCTGCATCCAGTCAAGAATACTCTCCTGCAAAATCTCCGATTCACGCACGTGTTCGAGCAAAGCCGAGAGGCTGGCATATTCACGCAGCGTGTCTTTGGCGAACAAGGGCCGGTACAGCAACACCAGCGAGGGTTCCGCGCAGAACAGGATGTACATGCAGCGTACCGGGTCCGTGACCCTGGACGCTGCGCTACGCCTGAACGCCAGCGGAAACAGGATCATGCGCGGCGCGTCGGGGTCGACGTGCCCCGCACAATAGTCGACCACGCATTGCAGGCCTGGCTCTTTGATCTTGCCGTCCATCTTGGCAGTGAGTGCAGCGGCCAGCAGTGCTGCACGCCATTCCCGCCCCAGGCGCCTGACCCGGTCCGCGCGCTTGGCCGGATCGTCCAGTTGCGCCGCGACATAGGCAGGATAATGGCTACCGATATCCACTTTGGTCACGAGGGCTCTGGCGGCGTCGGCATCGAGCCATGCCGGTGCCTCGCCCCCGCCACGCAGGTAAATGCGCTCGATCGCCGCCCCCTTGAGCGACGCGAGGTTGCCAATGGCAAATTCGGTGAGCGTCTTGCTCCCGGCGAAGGCCAATGGCTCGCCGCCGCCGGTGCCTGTGCCCGCCCCACCAGGGATCCCACGGGCCAGGTAAAGGTCGAATACAAGCTCGTCCGGCGAGCTGTCTGCCCCGTGATCCTCGCGGATCTGCCTGGTCAGCCGTTGACGGGCGTAATCGGTCAGCGACTGAACGCCATCCAGTGCTGAG
Source organism: Pseudomonas sp. NBRC 111127 (assembly GCF_001320345.1). Lineage (NCBI taxonomy): Bacteria > Pseudomonadati > Pseudomonadota > Gammaproteobacteria > Pseudomonadales > Pseudomonadaceae > Pseudomonas > Pseudomonas sp. NBRC 111127. The sequence goes on from NZ_BCBD01000032.1 coordinate 7,364, forward strand.
ACCCCACCCGAGTCGAGCTGGTAAAGCGCGAGCTGCAGCAAGGCAGCGCTGCAGGCAAAACTGTCCTGCGCACTGGCCATCAACCCAGGGGGAGGTTGCACTGCCGGGGTTTCATCCGGGTACCCCACGAACCATGAAGAAGGGTCGCCAAGCTGGTCAAAACGCTGCTCAAGGGCCGGAACATCCTGGATGTCGGCATAACGCGCAAGCTCGACCCTGGCGAGCACCGTATCGAGCAGCAGCGAGACCTGCTGGGCAAACACATTGCCGGTGGCGGGATAGCGTTGCCAACTCATCCGTTCGAAGGCGTAGCGTTGCGCCAGTTCGTCACGCAAGGCCAGGCCAAACGCGTGCAACGACTCGAAACTGCGTACTATCCCCGAAGGTGCGCACCACAGGATGACCTTACGCTCATCCCACTCGGCGGCAATCAGCATCTGGCACTGCAGTTGATCATATTGCATGGAGGCACTGGTCAGCCGGGTCTGCACGAAGTACACCGCGGGCTGTTCATCGCCGCCGTGCAGCAGGCCGCGGATACAGGCCTGCTCCTGCGGGTCCAGTCCCTGCCAGGGCAAGCTGCGCAGTAGCGCGAGCTTGAGCAGCAACTGCAACCATTCGTCGCGACTCACCCCGGCGCTGCCCTTGCCTCGCCAGAACTCGAGCTGGGCCTCGCAGAAGTGTCGTGGCAAGTCCTCAACCAGCTGGTTCAGGGCAGCTGACAAGTCAGGCAATTGCCGGGTGTCGAACTCGCTCGACGAGCCGGCAAAACGATGGCTGCCGGTGAGCCCGAGGTTGTAATGGCGCCCATCCGCCAGTGGCGCCAGGCTCAACGCCTGGGGGTCGAGCAAGGCTTCCAGAACCCGGTCCACAAAGGGTGTGGTGGTCCAATACGCAGTAGCGGGGTCTGGGCTGTCCAGCATCAGTGGGTCAGCATTTGTCAGGGCTGGTGTGGTGTTGGCCAACCATGGCAGGTGCGGCAGCAGCACGCGCAGTAGCTGCGCACTGGCGACCTGGCGCAGGGTCGGCCGGCCGTTGAACTGCCCGGCCACGGCCTGGCGGAAATCGAAGGGGGGTATCTTGTAACTCGTCATGCTGAGTGCCTCCGCTGAAAAAACCGCAGGCTGCGGTATTCAGGTGCGATACCCGCGCTACATATTGCTCAAAAAAAAGGCCTTGCACGGTGGGCAAGGCCTTTTCTTCATTGCAGCAGCGTCAGCTGTACACTCGCCCCAGCAACTGGCGATGGCTTTCGAACTGGTCCAGCACGTCACGCACGATCTGCTCGGGCGCAAAGCCCATCAGGTCGTACTCCTGGCTGCCGTCGTGCAGGTAAACCTCGGCACGGTAGAAGCGTTGACGGACTTCCGGCTCGCCTTCCACCGGCGCCTCGCTGGGTGCCGCCAGGTAGCCGTCCAGGCTCACTTCGTAGACGAACGGGTTACCTTCTTCCATCATCACCCGCAGGCCCATCATGTCGCGCGCCTGGCCAACACGGGACTCCACATCGAAGCCCAGGGTCTGCAACTGGGCAGCAGCCTCTTTCAGGGCCGGGCTGACCTGCTTGTCCATGAAGCGCTGCACCACGGCCTGGGTCGGCTGCAGCTCCAGCTGGGTCAGCCGCTCACTGAACCCACGTCGGCCACGGGCAGCCAGTTCGGCGCGCTCCTGCTCTACCGCCACGTCCTGTTTCATGGCCTTGTACAGGCCGAACATGAACAGCACCAGCACCACCGAGAACGGCAGGCCCGCCAGCACGACCATGGTTTGCATGGCCTCGAAATTACCGGCGAACAGCAAACCGATGGTCACCAGGGTGATCACCACCGACCAGAACACCACCATCCAGTGCGGGGCATCCTCGTCGACCTTGCCGCCTTTGCAGGACAGGTTGGCCATCATCACCGCACCGGAATCGGCCGGGGTCAGGAACAGCACGAAGCCGACGAACACCGCCACACCAATCACGAGCTTGGCTGCCGGGAAGTATTCCAGCAGTTGGTAGATCGACATCGAGGGTTGTTCCAGCGCAGTCTTGCCCAGCTCGACCGCGCCCTGGTTGATCACCAGGTCCAGCGCCGTGTTACCGAAAATCGACAACCAGGCCAAGGTGAAGCCCAGCGGGATCAGCAGCACACCCATGACCAGCTGGCGCACGGTGCGGCCTTTGGAAATACGGGCGATGAACATGCCTACGAACGGGCCCCAGGAGATCCACCAGGCCCAGTAGAACACGGTCCACAGGCCCAACCAGCGTTCGGACTTGCCAGCCTCGCCCTCATACACGTAGAGGTCGAAGGTTTTCAGCACGATACCGTTGAGGTAATCGCCTACGTTCTGCACGAAGCCGTTCAGCAGGTGCAGGGTTTCGCCGCCCAGCAGGACGAAGATCAGCAAGCCGCTGAACAGCATGATGTTCAGGTTGGACAGGCGGCGAATGCCGTTTTCCACACCCGAAACCGCCGCCACGGTAGCCACGCCAGCCATCACCAGGATCACCACCAGCAGGTTGGTCTTGCTGTGGTCCATGCCGAACAGGTACTCCAGCCCTGACGACACCTGCATGGCACCGATGCCCAGGTTGGTGACCAGGCCCAACAGGGTGACGAACATGCCGAAGATGTCCACGGCATTGCCGGCGGCACCCTTGACCCAACGTTCGCCGACCAGGGGGTACAACGCCGAGCGCAGCGCCAGCGGCTGGTTATGCCGGTAGGCGAAGTAGCCCACGGCCAGGCCGACCAGCGCATAGATCGCCCAGCCATGCAGGCCCCAGTGCAGGAAGGTCAGCTGCAGTCCCTGGCGCGCGGCTTCCAGGCTTGCCGGGGTGCCCTCCGGTGGGTTGAAGTAGTGGTCCAGGGGCTCGGAGGCGCCAAAGTACAGCAGCGAAATACCGATGCCCGAGGAGAACAGCATGCCGGCCCAGGCGCCATAGCTGAAGTCGGGCTGGTCGTCCTTGCCGCCGAGCTTGAGGCTGCCGTAATCGGAGAAGGCCAGGTAGACGACGAACAGCAGGTAACCGCAGATCACCAGCATGTAGTACCAGCCAAAGGTGCGCGTCAGCCACTTCTGGGCCACGCCCAGCACCTGGCCGGCAGTTTCGGGTACAGCGATCAGCAAGGCAGTCAGAACAAGGATCATCAGCGCCGAGGTGAAGAACACCACGCGGTTGACCCGTACCCTCTCGGCGGGGGGCTTGGTAAGTGAGGCAGAACTCATTGCACGAATGCTCCGGGCAGTGCGGCTGTGGAGGCTAATCATTCTTTCCCGAGCAATTGGTGGAATATCCCCACTGCATCAGGTGTTATAAAAGCACCCTGGAAACCGTGATCCCGAATCGATACGTTGCAAAAAACAGACAGGTGGTCTGCTGTAAATGCCACGCTTTACCCGCTGGGTGCGCGCATTCGTCACAGATCACCCCGCCCGCTCCAAGGGCCCGCCGCAGGGCCGGGGCCACGTGGCAGAATCTGCATTTCGCATCGCTGATGCCCGTCAACGCCTTGTATTCCGGGGGTTACGCGATTTCCTGGGGTGTCAATTCGTGCCTGCTCGACGACCTGAAAGACTGTCAATGGCACAAATTGTCGCAGAGCTTATTCTTTATTGATTGAACGTTCAATCAAAACAAAATAGACTGGTCTTCGCCGAGTCAGCCGCCTGTCGCCTGCTCGCAGGCCTGAGGAGATAGCAAGATGCCCAAGGTCGGTATGCAACCCATCCGCCGCCAGCAGTTGATCGAAGCCACGTTGCAGGCTGTCGACCAGGTCGGCCTGGGGGACGCCAGCATTGCGCTGATTGCCCGTTTGGCCGGGGTGTCGAACGGCATCATCAGTCACTACTTTCGGGACAAGAACGGCCTGATAGCAGCGACGATGGGTTACATCATGAATATGCTCAACGAAGGCGTTCGAGCACGTCGCCAGGCCCTGACGGACGGCAGCCCGCGCGCTCACCTGAAAGTGATCATCGAGGGCAACTTCGATGCCAGCCAGGTGAACGGCCCGGCGATGAAAACCTGGTTGGCCTTTTGGGCTTCCAGCATGCACCAGCCCGATTTGCACAGGTTGCAACGGATCAACGACCACCGTTTGTACTCCAACCTGTGTTGCCAGTTTCGCCGTGCCTTGCCGCTTTACCATGCGCGCAAGGCCGCCCGTGGCCTGGCAGCCCTGATCGACGGCCTGTGGCTGCGCGGTGCCTTGTCGGGTGATGCATTCGACACTGGCCAGGCAGTACGGATTGCTTACGAATACATGGATCTACAACTGGCTAAGCAGCACACCCTGGGCACCAACGACCCGGCTGCTGAACAAGCGCGCACGGCCCTTGCCCACCCGGCAGGAGCGTGACGCAAAGCCAAACCACACACTGCACTTGCGAGGACACTATGGCCCGTTTCGGAACGCAAAAACTCTACATTGATGGCGCTTACGTCGACGCTGGCAGCGATGCCACTTTCGAAGCCATCAACCCGGCTACCGGCGAAGTCCTTGCCCACGTGCAGCGTGCGACCGAGGCTGACGTCGAGAAAGCCGTCGAAAGCGCCGAGCGTGGCCAGAAAGTCTGGGCTGCGATGACCGCCATGCAGCGCTCGCGCATCCTGCGCCGCGCCGTCGACATCCTGCGTGAGCGCAACGACGAGCTGGCCATGCTGGAAACCCTGGACACCGGCAAGTCGTACTCGGAAACCCGCTACGTCGACATCGTCACCGGCGCCGATGTGCTGGAGTACTACGCAGGCCTGGTACCGGCCATCGAGGGCGAGCAGATCCCGCTGCGTGAATCGTCCTTCGTCTACACCCGCCGCGAGCCGCTGGGCGTGACCGTAGGTATCGGTGCCTGGAACTACCCGATCCAGATCGCCCTGTGGAAATCCGCCCCGGCCCTGGCCGCTGGTAACGCGATGATCTTCAAGCCATCGGAAGTCACGTCGCTGACCACCCTCAAACTGGCCGAGATCTACACCGAAGCCGGCCTGCCGAATGGCGTGTTCAACGTGCTGACCGGCAGCGGCCGTGAAGTCGGTACCTGGCTGACCGAGCACCCCCGCATCGAAAAGGTCTCCTTCACCGGCGGCACCACCACCGGCAAGAAGGTCATGGCCAGCGCCTCGAGCTCGTCGCTCAAGGAAGTCACCATGGAACTGGGCGGCAAGTCGCCGCTGATCATCTGCGCCGATGCCGACCTGGACAAGGCCGCCGACATCGCCATGATGGCCAACTTCTACAGCTCGGGCCAGGTATGCACCAACGGTACCCGCGTGTTCATCCCGGCTGAAATGAAGGCTGCCTTCGAAGCCAAGATCGCCGAGCGCGTTGCGCGCATCCGCGTCGGCAACCCGGAAGACGAAAACACCAACTTCGGCCCGCTGGTCAGCTTCCAGCACATGGAAAGCGTGCTGGGCTACATCGCCAAGGGCAAAGAGGAAGGTGCCCGCCTGCTGTGCGGCGGCGAGCGTCTGACCACCGGTGAGTTCGCCAAAGGCGCCTTCGTGGCCCCGACCGTGTTCACCGACTGCAGCGACGACATGACCATCGTCAAGGAAGAGATCTTCGGCCCGGTGATGAGCATCCTCACCTATGAAACCGAGGAAGAAGTGATCCGCCGCGCCAACGACACCGACTACGGCCTGGCCGCCGGTGTCTGCACCAACGACATCACCCGCGCCCACCGCATCATCCACAAGCTCGAAGCCGGTATCTGCTGGATCAACGCCTGGGGTGAATCGCCGGCCGAGATGCCGGTCGGTGGCTACAAGCAGTCGGGCGTAGGCCGTGAAAACGGCGTCAGCTCGCTGGCCCAATACACCCGTATCAAGTCGGTTCAGGTCGAACTGGGCGGCTACAACTCGGTCTTCTGACCGACAGTTGCAAGCCGCAAGCTTCAAGCTGCAAGAAAGAGCCGGTCGGCGTCAGACCGCCGGCCCTTGCAGATACCATCCATTCGCAAGCTTCGCCCAACTGCTTTTTCTTGCAGCTTGTAGCTAGAAGCTTGCCGCTGCATTTCGGAGAAATGCCATGGAATACGATTACATCATCGTCGGTGCCGGCTCCGCCGGTAACACACTGGCCACCCGCCTGACCGAAGATGCCGGCGTCACCGTACTGCTGCTGGAAGCCGGCGGCCCCGACTACCGCTTCGACTTCCGCACCCAGATGCCAGCAGCCCTGGCCTTCCCGCTGCAAGGCCGCCGCTACAACTGGGCCTACGAGACCGACCCGGAGCCGTTCATGGACGGCCGCCGCATGGAGTGTGGCCGCGGCAAGGGCCTGGGTGGTTCGTCGCTGATCAACGGCATGTGCTACATCCGCGGCAACGCCATGGACTTCGACGGCTGGGCAGAACTGCCAGGCCTGGAAGACTGGACCTACCTCGACTGCCTGCCGTACTTCCGCAAGGCCGAAACCCGCGACATCGGCCCCAACGACTACCACGGCGGTGACGGCCCGCTCAGCGTCGCCACGCCCAAAGCCGGCAACAACCCGCTGTTCAACGCAATGGTCGAAGCCGGTGTACAGGCCGGTTACCCGCGTACCGAAGACCTCAACGGCTACCAGCAGGAAGGCTTTGGCCCGATGGACCGTTCGGTGACCAAGAACGGCCGCCGCTCCAGCACCGCCCGTGGCTACCTGGACCAGGCCAAGAAACGCCCGAACCTGACCATCGTGACCCACGCCCTCAGCGACCGTGTGCTGTTCGAAGGCAAGCGCGCGGTTGGCGTCACCTACCTGGTGGGCGACAGCGAAGAGCGCGTAGAAGCCCGTGCCCGCAAGGAAGTGATCGTCAGCTCCGGCGCCATCGCTTCGCCGCAGCTGCTGCAGCGCTCCGGCGTCGGCCCGCGTGCCCTGCTGGAAAGCCTCGACATTCCGGTGGTGCACGACCTGCCGGGCGTGGGTGAAAACCTGCAGGACCACCTGGAGCTTTACCTGCAGTACGCCTGCACCCAGCCGGTGTCGCTGTACCCGTCGCTGCTATGGTGGAACCAGCCGGCCATTGGTGCCGAGTGGCTGTTCAACGGCACCGGCATTGGCGCCAGCAACCAGTTCGAGGCTGGCGGTTTCATTCGCAGCCGCCCTGAATTCAAGTGGCCGAACATCCAGTACCACTTCCTCCCGGTGGCGATCAATTACAACGGTTCCAATGGCGTGAAGGAGCATGGCTTCCAGGCGCACATGGGTTCGATGCGCTCCCCGTCCCGCGGCCGCATCCAGGCCAAGTCGAAAGACCCGCGCCAGCACCCGAGCATCCTGTTCAACTACATGTCCTCCGAGCAGGACTGGCAGGAATTCCGTGACGGCATCCGCCTGACCCGCGAAATCATGGCCCAGCCGGCACTGGACCCGTACCGTGGCCGCGAAATCAGCCCCGGCGCGCATGTGCAAACCGATGAAGAGCTGGACAAGTTCATCCGCGAGCACGCCGAAACCGCCTTCCACCCGTCCTGCTCGTGCAAGATGGGCACCGACGACATGGCGGTGGTCGATGGCGAAGGCCGTGTGCACGGCATGCAGGGCCTGCGCGTAGTGGATGCCTCGATCATGCCGTTGATCATCACCGGCAACCTCAACGCCACCACGATCATGATTGCCGAGAAAATCTCGGACAAGATCCGTGGTCGCAAGCCGTTGCCACGCAGCACCGCCGAGTACTACGTGGCTGGTGATGCCCCGGTCAAAGGCAAGCCGATGCGTGAAGTGAAGCAGGCGTAAGCCTGCACCGGCCGCATCGCCGGCAAGCCGCCTGCCACAGGTTGAGCACCGGCAACATGACAAAAGGCACCCACCGCGGTGCCTTTTGCACATCTGCAGAAACGCTTTACATGCTGCCAATTCATCAGGTTAGAATCGATTGGCACGCGACTTGCCAGTCATTCCCCTTTCCAGCGTTATCCCGGAGTACCTGCCTTTGGATGCCAGCACCATCAACAGCCTGTTCCTGATCGGCGCATTACTGGTGGGCGCGAGTATTCTGGTCAGTTCGCTGTCGTCGCGCCTGGGCATCCCTATTCTGGTCATCATTCTCGCCGTGGGCATGGTCGCCGGTGTCGATGGTGGCGGCATCATCTTCAACAACTACCCAACCGCCTACCTGGTGGGCAACCTCGCCCTGGCGGTGATCCTGCTCGACGGCGGCCTGCGCACACGGGTGGCGAGCTTTCGCGTAGCGCTATGGCCGGCACTGTCGCTGGCCACGGTCGGGGTCATGATCACCACAGCCCTGACCGGCCTTGTTGCTGCCTGGCTGTTCAACCTGAGCCTGATCCAGGGCTTGCTGATCGGCGCCATCGTCGGCTCCACCGACGCCGCAGCGGTGTTTTCGCTGCTGGGCGGCAAGGGCCTGAACGAACGGGTTACCGCCACCCTGGAGATCGAGTCGGGCAGCAACGACCCGATGGCGGTCTTCCTGACAGTTACGCTGATCGACATGATTGCCAGCGGCCAGACCGGCCTGCACTGGAGCCTGCTCACCCACCTGCTGCGCGAGTTCGGCATCGGCGGGTTGCTGGGCCTGGGCGGCGGCTGGCTGATGCTGCAACTGGTCAACCGGATCAACCTGGCCGGTGGCCTCTACCCCATTCTGGTGGTGGCCGGTGGCCTGGTGGTGTTCTCGCTGACAAACGCCCTCCACGGCAGCGGCTTCCTGGCCGTGTACCTGTGCGGCCTGGTGCTGGGCAACAAGCCGATCCGCAGCCGCCATGGCATCCTGCACATGCTCGACGGCATGGCCTGGCTGGCGCAGATCGGCATGTTCCTGGTACTGGGGCTGCTGGTGACACCGCACGACCTGCTGCCCATTGCCCTGCCGGCACTGGGCCTGGCGTTGTGGATGATCCTGGTGGCGCGGCCTCTGTCGGTGGTGGCGGCATTGCTGCCGTTCAAGGCCTTCCACGGCCGCGAAAAAGGCTTCATCTCGTGGGTTGGCCTGCGCGGCGCGGTGCCGATCATTCTCGCGGTGTTCCCGCTGATGGCCGGCCTGCCGGACGCCCAGCTGTTCTTCAACCTGGCTTTCTTCATCGTGCTGGTGTCGCTGCTGGTGCAAGGCACCAGCCTGCCGTGGATGGCCAAGCTGCTGAAGGTGACGGTACCACCGGATCCGGCGCCCATCTCCCGCTCTGCGCTGGAGGTGCACATCACCAGCGAGTGGGAAATGTTCGTCTACCGCCTGGGCAAGGAGAAGTGGTGCATCGGCGCCGCCCTGCGCGAGCTGAAGATGCCAGAAGGCACACGCATCGCCGCCCTGTTCCGCGGCGAGCAGTTGCTGCACCCCTCTGGCAGCACCGTGCTGGAGGTCGACGACATGCTCTGCGTGATCGGCCACGAACACAACCTGCCGGCGCTGGGCAAACTGTTCAGCCAGGCGCCGCAGCGTGGCCTGGACCTGCGCTTCTTCGGCGACTTCGTTCTCGAGGGCGATGCCGAACTGGGTGCGGTGGCCGCACTGTATGGCCTGAAACTCGATGGCCTGGACGCGAAAATGCCGCTGGCGCAGTTCATCCGACAGAAGGTCGGAGGCGCTCCAGTAGTAGGTGACCAGGTGGAATGGCACGGCACGATCTGGACCGTGGCGACCATGGTCGGGAACAAGATCCAGAAAGTGGGCGTCAGATTCCCCGAAGGAACGCGACCCGGACCAGGATTGTTCCTCTAAACTTCGTTTCTGCCGGATCCACAAGTAGTCTGCCTATGTCCCTGCGCGCATACCTTCGCACAGCCCTGCTCGGGCTGTGCCTGTCCCTTTCCTTCGCGGCCACCGCAGCAGAGCCGCCAACGGCTGCCAGCATTCAGAACAGCCTCGACAAGATTGCCGAGCGCAAGCTGCCCGAGGCCGACCAGAAAGCCTTGCAGCAGGTACTGGAACAGACCCTGAGCCTGCTGGCCAGCAAGGACGACAACGAGAAAAAGCTGGCCGCTCTCAAGCAGCAACTCAGTGCCGCACCCAAGGAAACCGACGACAGCCAGAAAGAGCTGGCCCGGCTCAAGCAAACCAAGGTTCAGCCGGTTGCCCAGCGCTATGCCAACCTCAACGTGCAGCAGCTCGAACAGATGCTCAGCGAGCGCAACACCCAGCAGGGCGAGCTGCAGAAGTCGCTGTCCGACGCCAACAGCCTGATCATCAACTCGCAGACCCGCCCCGAACGTGCCCAGGCCGAAATCAGCAGCAACCAGACCCGCGCCCAGCAGATCAACACCATCCTCAAGACCGGCAAGGACGGTGGCAAGTCGATCAATGCCGACCAGCGCAACCAGCTGAACGCAGAACTGGCTTCGCTCAACGCGCTGACCCTGCTGCGCCGCCAGGAACTGGCCGGCAACAGCGTGCTGCAGGACCTTGGCAACGCCCGCCATGACCTGCTGATCGAGCGTGCCGCGCGCCTTGAGCAGGAAATCCAGGACCTGCAGACGCTGATCAACGACAAGCGCCTGGCCCAGTCCCAGGAAACGGTCACCCAGCAATCGATCGAGGCGCAGAAGGCGGGCGGCAGCAGCCTGCTGGCCACCGAAAGCGCAGCTAACCTGAAGCTGTCCGACTACCTGCTCAAAAGCACCGACCGCCTCAATGAGCTGACCCAGCAGAACCTGCGCACCAAGCAGCAACTGGACAGCCTGACCCAGGCCGACCAGGCGCTGGACGAGCAGATCAACGTGCTCAAGGGCAGCCTGCTGCTGTCCAAGATCCTCTACAAACAGAAACAGACCCTGCCACACCTGAAACTCGACCGTGACCTGGCCGACCAGATCGCCGACACCCGCCTGTACCAGTTCGAGGTCAGCCAGCAGCGCGAGGTGATGAGCAGCCCGGTGACCTATGTCGACAAGCTGCTGGCAGCCCAACCGCAGGAACAGGTAACCCCGCAGCTGCGCAAGGCCCTGCTGGAGCTGGCGATCACCCGCAGCGACCTGCTGGAGCGTTTGAACCGCGAGCTTTCGGCGCTGCTCAACGAATCGATCACCCTGCAGCTCAACCAGAAACAATTGCTGGGCACTGCCCAGAGCCTGCGCACCACCCTCGACGAACAGATGTTCTGGATCCCCAGCAACAAGCCCCTGGACTGGGACTGGCTGCGCACCGTGCCGCAACGGCTGGCCGACCAGGTCGCCAACCTGCCGTGGGCCTCCAGCCTGAGCGAGCTGACCGACGGCCTCAGCCACCGGCCGCTGCTGTTCCTGCCGCTGTTGCTGGTGATCGGCGCTCTGTTGTGGCGGCGCAAGTACCTGTACCAACGGCTGGGCAAGGTGCACCAGGACATTGGCCATTTCCGCCGCGACAGCCAGTGGCATACGCCACAGGCGATTCTTATCAATATCCTGCTGGCGATGCCGGTCAGCCTTGTCCTGGCGTTGTGCAGCTACGCCCTGCAAATCGACGCCCGCGGGCAGAACGCCAACCTCGGCGCGGCCCTGTGGCAACTGGCCCAGGCGTGGCTGGTGTTCTATACCGCCTACCGCATCCTTGCACCCGGCGGCGTGGCGGAAGTGCATTTCCGCTGGTACAAACCCCAGGTCGAGTTCCTGCGGGGCTGGGTACGCCGCCTGGGCACCGTGGTGCTGGCCCTGGTCGGGGTAGTGGCGGTGGCCGAGCACCAGCCGTCGGCGCTGGCCGACGATGTACTGGGTATTGGCGTGGTGCTGGCCTGCTATGCGCTGATGGCCTGGCTGCTCAGCCGCCTGCTGCTCAGCAGCCCGGCGCACCGTGACACTTCGCTGTTCCGCAAGGCGGTCGGCGTGGCGTTCACTGCGCTGCCAATCGCCCTGTTCGTCGCGGTGTGCTTCGGCTACTACTACACCGCCCTGAAACTCACCGACCGGCTGATCTACACCCTCTACCTGCTGCTGTTCTGGCTGGTGATCGAGGCCGCCTTCGTGCGCGGCTTGTCGGTTGCGGCCCGCCGCCTGGCCTACCAACGGGCACTGAGCAAGCGCGCGGCGGCCAAGGAAGGGCTGGACGGCGAAGTGGTCGTCGAAGAGCCGACCCTGGACATCGAGCAGGTCAACCAGCAATCGTTGCGCCTGATCCGCCTGGCCCTGCTGGGCGGTTTCATCGCTGGCCTGTACTGGGTATGGGCCGACCTGCTCTCGGTGTTCGCCTACCTCAACAACTTCGTGCTGTACGAATACACCAGCGGCACCGGCGCCGCTGCCAGCATGGTGCCCATCAGCCTGGGCGACCTGTTGGGGGCACTGGTGATCGTCGGCATTACCTTCGCCCTGGCCGGCAACCTGCCAGGCCTGCTGGAGGTGCTGGTGCTGTCACGCCTGAACCTTGCCCAAGGCAGCGCCTACGCCACCACCACCCTGTTGTCGTACACCATCGTCGGCGTGGGTATCGTCAGCACCCTGTCGACCCTGGGGGTCAGCTGGGACAAGCTGCAATGGCTGGTGGCGGCGCTGTCGGTGGGCCTGGGCTTCGGCATGCAGGAAATCTTCGCCAACTTCATTTCCGGCATCATGATCCTGTTCGAGCGCCCGGTACGCATCGGCGACACCATCACCATCGGCAACCTGTCGGGCACGGTGAGCAAGATCCGCATCCGCGCCACCACCATCACCGACTTCGACCGCAAGGACATCATCGTCCCCAACAAGACCTTCATCACCGGCCAACTGATCAACTGGTCGCTGACCGACACGGTCACCCGGGTCACGCTGAAGCTGGGCATCGACTATGGCTCCGACCTCGACCTGGTGCGCGAGCTGCTGCTCAGGGGCGCGCATGAAAATCCACGGGTGCTCAAGGACCCGGAACCGATCGTGTACTTCCTCAACTTCGGCGAAAGCTCGCTGGACCACGAACTGCGCATGCACGTGCGCGACCTGGGTGACCGCAACCCGACGCTGGATGAACTCAACCGCTTCATCAGCCGCGAGTTCAAGGCGCACGACATCAAGATCTCGGTACGCCAGGTCGAGGTGTTCCTGATGGACGCAGCCGGCGGCAAGCAGCAGCTGATACCGATGGAGCAGCCCAAACCCGATGGCACTCAACCTGTGTGAGTGGACGCCATAGGGCATGAACGCCCAGAATGCCTGCGAGGGCTTGGCCCTCGATCGCCGGCAAGCCAGCCCCCACAGCTGGGCCCCGCAAAGCGGCCCCAATGGCACCGACTTCCAGGAGCAGCCCGTGAAAGCCCTCGACCAACTCACTTTCGACAACCGCTTCGCCCGCCTGGGCGATGCGTTTTCTACCCAGGTGCTGCCCGAGCCCATCGCCGAGCCCCGCCTGGTGGTGGCGAGCGAGTCGGCCATGGCGCTGCTGGACCTCGACCCGGCCCAGGCCGAACTGCCTCTGTTCGCCGAACTGTTCAGCGGCCACAAGCTGTGGGACCAGGCCGACCCAAGGGCGATGGTGTACTCCGGCCACCAATTCGGCTCGTACAACCCGCGCCTGGGCGATGGCCGCGGCCTGTTGCTGGCCGAGGTCCTGAACGACGCCAATCAGCACTGGGACCTGCACCTCAAGGGGGCCGGCCAGACGCCGTACTCGCGCATGGGCGACGGCCGCGCCGTGCTGCGCTCATCGATCCGCGAGTTCCTCGCCTCCGAAGCCCTGCACGCCCTGCACATTCCCACTAGCCGCGCGCTGTGCGTCATCGGCTCGAGCACCCCGGTATGGCGCGAAACACGTGAAAGCGCGGCCATGCTTACCCGCGTGGCGCAGAGCCACGTACGCTTCGGTCATTTCGAGTATTTCTACTACACCAAGCAGCCTGAGCAGCAACGGGTGCTGCTAGACCACGTCTTGCAACAGCACTACGCCGAGTGCGGCACCGCCGAGCAACCTTACCTGGCGATGTTCCGCACCATCGTCGAGCGCAATGCCGACCTGATCGCCCGCTGGCAGGCCTATGGCTTCTGCCACGGGGTCATGAATACCGACAACATGTCGATCCTCGGCATTACCTTCGACTTCGGCCCGTACGCCTTCCTCGACGACTTCGACGCCAATGTCATCTGCAACCACTCCGACGACCGTGGCCGGTACAGCTACGCCAACCAGGTGCCCATCGCCCACTGGAACCTCAGCGCGCTGGCCCAGGCGCTGACCACGGTGGTCGAGGTGGAGCCGTTGAAGCAGGCGTTGAGCCTGTTCCTGCCACTGTACCAGGCCCATTACCTGGACCTGATGCGCAGGCGCCTGGGCCTAACCACGGCCGAGGATGACGACATGGCGCTGGTCGAGCGCCTGCTGCAGTGCATGCAGCGCGGTGGTGTGGACTACAACCTGTTCTTCCGCCGGCTGGGCGAGCAACCGGTGGCCGAAGCGTTGAAGGTGGTTCGCAATGACTTCATCGACCTGGCCGGCTTCGATGCCTGGGGCGCCGATTACCTGGCCCGGTGCGAGCGTGAAGCCGGTAATGCCGAGGGGCGCCGCGAACGCATGCATGCAGTGAACCCGTTGTACGTGCTGCGCAACTACCTGGCGCAGAAAGCCATCGAGGCAGCTGAAACGGGGGATTACAGTGAAGTGCGGCGGCTGCACCAGGTGCTGAGCAACCCCTTCGAGGAGCAACCCGGGATGCAGGCCTACGCCGAGCGCCCACCGGAATGGGGCAAGCACCTGGAAATCAGCTGCTCTTCCTGATTGGCGCTTTACCCCTGTGGGAGCGGCCTTGTGTCGCGATGGGCTGCCAAGCAGCCCCAATAACCTCGAGGAACCAACATGTCCGAACCACTGGTCATCCCCTGCCCCCACTGCAACGGCCTCAACCGCTTGCCTGCCGAGCGCCTGGGCGACGCGCCGAAATGCGGCCGCTGCAAACAGCAGGTGCTGCTGAGCGCCCCTTTCGAACTCACCGAAGCCAGCTACGCCAGCCAAATCAAAGGCGACCTACCGCTGCTGGTGGATGTCTGGGCCGACTGGTGCGGCCCGTGCAAATCGTTCGCCCCCACCTTCGAACAAGCCGCCCGCCAACTGTCCGGCCGCTGCCGCCTGGCCAAGCTCGACAGCGAAGCCAACCGCAACCTGGCCGGGCAACTGGGCATCCGCTCGATCCCCAGCCTGCTGCTGTTCAAGAACGGCCGCGAAGTCAGCCGTCAGGCCGGGGCGTTTCCACTCCAGTCGTTGTTGGAGTGGGTGCGCAGCCAGGGGGTTTAGTTTTCAAGCGCTTGCCAGCAGCGACTCATAGGGAATGCGAAGGCCATCATGCAGGCGCTTGATCATGGAAAGGCTCAGCCCGCGCTTCCCGCTCAGTACTCCCGAAACTCGCCCGCTTGGACCGATGTACGGTTCAAGATCTCTTGGCGTGAGCCCCTGCTGATCCATACAAAACTTGATAGCCTCGATGGGATTGGCGGGGTGAATGGGATAGTGCCTGTTCTCGTACACTTCGATCAGTGTCACAAGCACTTCCATTTCATCAGCCTCAGGCGTGCCCGCTTCAGACTGAAAAATGGCTTCAAGGCGCTGGAATGCTGCTCGAAGATCGTCCTCGTTACGAATCGGCTTAATATTCACAGATTGTCTCCACGTCAATCTCGTCATAGCGCTTGTGCGTACCGACGAACTTCACCCAGGCGATACCGGCGCGGTATTGCATCTCAACCACAAGCCGGTACTTGTTACCCCCAATAAGGAAGCGGGCTAGATACCTACTCGCTGCGCTCCAGCAAATCATGCAACTCGACAAACTGCTGTGTCAGCTTGTGCCTGGGCTCCAGATGAATCAGCGGCAGGCTGGCGTGGTGCGATTCACGCATCTTCACCGAGCTGCCAAGGTACACCGGCAGCACCGGAAGCCCTTCGGCCAGCAGTTCGTCGAGCATCTGCTGCGGCAGGCTGGCACGCGACTGGAACTGGTTGACCACGATGCCTTCGACTACGAGGTCTTCGTTATGGTCTTCCTTGAGGTCTTCAATTTCGGCCAGCAGGCCATACAGGGCCTGGCGCGAAAAGCTGTCGCAGTCGAAGGGAATCAGCACACGGTCAGCCGCGATCAGCGCCGAAACCGCATAAAAATTAAGCGCCGGCGGGGTGTCGATATAGATCCGCTCGTAATCCTCGTCCAGCTCATCGAGCAGCTTACGCAGCTTGTTGATCTTGTGCTTGGCCTCGAGCTTGGGCTGCAGGTCGGCCAGTTCAGGCGTTGCAGTCACCACATGCAGGTTGTCGAACGGGGTTTCATAGATATCCACCTTGTTCTTCTTGCTGAAGGGCCCGCTGGACAGGCTCTGCTTGAAGAAATCGGCGATACCCATGGGGATATCCTCACCCGTCAGCCCAGTGAGGTACTGTGTCGAGTTGGCCTGGGCATCCAGGTCGATCAGCAGGGTCCGGTAGCCTTCATTGGCACTGACCGCCGCCAGGTTGCAGGCGATGCTCGACTTGCCCACGCCACCTTTCTGATTGAACACCACGCGCCGCATGGTTGACCTCCGTGTTTCAACGAATGCCCGAGTATGTGGCGGTGTCGCCGCCATGGCCAGTGCCATTCGCCTGAAGCAGCTGCGCAAACGCCTTGGCCATGGCCGACCCGCCGCCTTCGCGCTGCACCAGCCACACCGCGGTCATCGCCCCCTCGTCGAGCAAGGTGCGGTACACCACCCCTTCGATACGCATGCGCTGGAACGAGGCCGGCAGCACCGACACCCCCAACCCCGCCGACACCAGGCCGATGATGGTCATCGCCTCCCCTGCCTCCTGGGCAAAATGCGGGCTGAACCCGGCCTGCCGCGCCAGGCTCAGCAACTGCGCATGCAAGCCGCTGCCATAGCTGCGCGGGAAGAATACGAACGGCTCATGGGCCAGCGCCGCCATGTGCACGCCTTGCCCGCTGGCTTCGGCCAGCGGGTGTGAGGCATTGATCACCGCCACCAGTGGCTCGCGGAACAGCTCGGTGGCCAGCAACCCTTCCGGCAGCGGCATTGGCCGCATCAGGCCGACTTCGATGGACTCATCGAACACCCCTTCGGCAACATCGCGGCTGCTCATTTCCTTGAGGTTCAGGTGCACTGCGGGGAAGCGCTGGCGAAAGGCATGAATGGCCTTGGGGATCTTCGATGTGAACGGGGCCGAGGAGGTAAAGCCGATCTTCATCTCGCCCAATTCACCCAGTTGTGCACGCCGCGCCACATCCGCCGCCTTCTCCACCTGCGCCAGCACCTGGCGCGCCTCGCCCAGGAACAGCCGGCCTGCCTCGCTCAGCTCGACCCGGCGGTTGGTGCGCTCGAACAAGCGCGCCCCCAGCTCCTGTTCCAGCGCCTGGATCTGCTGGCTCAGCGGCGGTTGCGAAATGCCCAGTTGCTGGGCGGCGCGGCCGAAGTGCAGCTCTTCTGCCACGGCAATGAAATAACGCAGATGGCGCAGTTCCATGGGTTGCTCCAAACAAGTCGCAAAACATCTCAAATAGGTCGAACAATATATTGGATCTAATCATTAGCCAGCTATATGCTTTTTTCATTGCACCAGAGGTACCCGCCGTGAAAACTGCTGTAGCCGCGCAGCCCATCGAACTCGAACCTGCCACCTTGACCGACATGTGGATCGAAAAAGGCACCCCCGCCTTCATGAAGACCGTGCTGGCCCTGTTCAGCGGCGGCTTCGCCACCTTCGCCCTGCTGTATTGCGTACAGCCGATGATGCCGTTGCTGTCTAAAGAATTCGCCATCAACGCCGCACAGAGCAGCTTGGTGCTGTCGGTGTCGACCGCGATGCTGGCGTTCGGCCTGCTTGTCACCGGCCCGATCTCGGACCGCATCGGCCGTAAGCCGGTGATGGTGTTCGCCCTGGTGTGCGCCGCGCTCTCCACCCTGGCCAGCGCGGTGATGCCGAGCTGGGAACTGGTGCTGGCCACCCGCGCACTGGTCGGCCTGTCGCTGAGCGGCCTGGCAGCAGTGGCCATGACCTACCTGAGCGAAGAGATCCACCCCCAGCACATTGGCCTGGCCATGGGTTTGTACATCGGCGGCAACGCCATTGGCGGCATGAGCGGGCGGCTGATCACTGGCGTGTTGATCGACTTCGTTAGCTGGCACACAGCCATGCTGACCATCGGTGGCCTGGCCCTGGGCGCCGCCTTGGTGTTCTGGAAGGTGCTGCCGGAGTCACGCAATTTCCGCCCGCAGACGATGAGCCCGCGCAGCCTGCTGGACGGGTTCGTCATGCATTTCAAGGATGCCGGCCTGCCCTGGCTGTTCCTGGAGGCCTTCCTGCTGATGGGTGCCTTCGTCACCCTGTTCAACTACATCGGCTACCGCCTGCTGGCCGAGCCCTACCACATGAACCAGGCGCTGGTCGGCTTGCTGTCGGTGGTGTACCTGTCCGGCATCTACAGCTCGGCGCAGGTCGGCGCCTTGGCGGACAAGCTGGGCCGACGCAAGGTGTTCTGGGCCAGCATCGTGGTCATGGCGTGTGGTTTGCTGATGACCCTGGCCAGCCCACTGGCCATGGTGATCGTGGGCATGCTGGTGTTCACCTTCGGCTTCTTTGGCGCGCACTCGGTGGCCAGCAGCTGGATCGGCCGGCGGGCGCTGAAGGCCAAAGGGCAGGCGTCGTCGCTGTACCTGTTCAGCTATTACGCCGGCTCGAGCGTGGCCGGTACGGCGGGCGGGGTCTTCTGGCACCAATGGGGCTGGAATGGCATCGGCCTGTTCATAGGCAGCTTGCTGGCAGTGGCGTTGCTGGTGGCGCTACACCTGAGCAAGTTGCCACCGAAGTCGGGGTGAGGCATTCGCGGGCACGCCCGCGAACTGGCCCGGGGATCAGTTGATGATTTCGACGATATCCACATCCACTTCACGGCTCATCAGGTGTTTCTCCACCTCACCGGTCAGCTTGACCTTGGTCTTGTCGTTGAACGGCGTCGGTGGCAGGTCTTCATCATCGATTTCCACGGTGATGGTGCCGGTGTTGTCCTTGAATTCGTATTTGTCGTCGTTGTTGATCTTCTTGGTGACGAAGCCCTGCAGCACCACCGGCGTGTCATCGGCGGCATCGTTCGCAGCGGCCACGGTGGTTACTGCTTGCGCACCCGGGCCGGTATAGCCGGCAGCCAGGGCAGCAGTGCTGAACAGCGGGGCGAGGATCAGGGCAAGGTAACGGGTTTTCATGGAGGCAGGTCCTGTTTCGGTTTGGATGGGAACAGCCTACCGAAGCTGGCTGAATCCAATCTTAATCGCCCCAGGCTTCGTCCAGTTCCAGCGCCAGCTGCACCTGCAACTGCTCGCCAGTCACCTGTAGCTGCACACTGCGCAGCTGTGCGCCGTCACGTTCCAGCGTGTGCAGCCAGCTCAGCACTGCCGCGGGCTGGCCTTCGAGGCTGACGTCGAGCTGCGTGGCCCGAGCCTGCAGCGCGATAATGCGCAACCCGGCGGCCAAGGCACGCTCATTGAGCGCGGCGGGCGTCAGTGCCCGCACCGCTTCGCGCCCCCCGACCGGCGCTGACGCCACCTGCTGCAACTGCCCGGCCAGCTCCAGCGCCTGCCCATGGGCAAGCTCGGCCTGCAGCGAGCGCTGCTTGCCAGGCACCCAGGCCAGTTGCCAGAGCGCCAGCATGGCCACACCCCATAGCGTGACCCTGATCAGTGCCCGGCGAGTGGCAGGTAGCGTTTGCCATTGGCGCACAAGGGCCTGCTCAAACCTGCGCTTCATCGAGTCCCGCTCCAGGTCAGGGTTGCCTGCACCCCTTGGGCGGTCTGCCGGGCCTGGTCCACCAGCACGGCAGGGGCCAGCAGGCGCAAGCGCTCAAGGTCATCGAACCCTAGGGCCAGCACATCCATACGCCACCCTTGCGCCGGGCTGAACGCAGCCCGCTCGAGGGTGATGTTCCCGGTTTCCACCAGCGGCTGCGCGACGGCCGCCAGGCCTTCCATGCGGGTGGTCGCACGAGGGCCGGCCTGCAACGCCCTGACGCGCACCGCCAGGTCACCGGTGACGGGCTGCCCGGGCGCCCACCGCTGGAATGCCTGAACGTTTTCGGCATGCTGTTGAGCCACGCGCTGCAACAGCCCCTCGACACGCCAATGATCGGCCACGCACAGCATGGCGAAGCCTAGCAGCACTGCGCCCGCCAACGCCGACCAGGGTAACGCCAGGCGCTGACGGCGGAATGGCCCCTGGCGCAGGTCCAGCGCCTTGGCTCGCCCTTGCAGCAAGGTCTGGAAGGCATTGTCGACCCTGTGGTTGACCAGCGGTTGCCCGCCATCGGCAGCGGCGGCCTGCCAGGCCATCGGCGGCAATTGCCGCGCCACGATTTCGGCTGCCTGGGGCGTGGCGACCAGCCACGGCCCACCACCGCCGCCCACCAGCCAGCGCCCATCAAGCCACAGTGCACTGGGCTGCTCGCCACCCAGCAGGTCGGCGTCGACATGGACCGCGGCCGGGTCGATACCCAGGGTTTGCAACAAGGCCAAGACATTGCGCAGCACCTGACGCTCTATCACCAGCGCACGGCGGTGCCCTTGCATATCAGCTGCGGCAAAAACCAGGTGCACCGATTCCAGCGCCGCTGCCAACTGCTCTTCGGCGGCGTAGGCCAATGCTTCAGGCTTCGGCCGCTTGCCTGGCACGGGGCCGATTTCGCAACTGCCGAGCATTTCCATCGGCAAGACAAGGATCACAGGGCCGGCCAGGGTCGCCCCGAGCGCGTCCAGACGCGTCTTGCGCACGCTGCCATCGGCTGCTCGCAGCCACACCGGCCATTGCGCATCGCCCGCCGCAACGCCCGCGGGCAATAGGTACAGCCAGGTTTCACTCATCTGCTCTTCGCTCCCGCATTGCAGTAAACACACGCCGCACCACACGAACCTGGTGCGTGTTCAAGTCGATCTCCAGGTCGCTGTACAGGTACATGCGCCTCCCCGCCTGCTGAGCCTGCACCTCAAGGCGAAACCAGCGGCTGGTCACGGCAAGCCCGCGCCGGTTCACGCCCACGCCTTCCAATTGCGCAGAGGCCAGAAAACGCTCCACGGTCGGGTAGCCCGCCTCGGGGCGTTGCCGTATGAGGTCGGCGGCCACCGCTGGCGACAACTCCGCCAGTGCTGCCAACAGGCGTGCCGGGGCCGTGTTGATGTTGAGCCGCGCCTCCTTGGGCAACACCACTACCCAAGGCTGCAAACGCGCCATCACCTCGGCAGTGACGCCCGGCAGGGCCCGCAACTGGGTAGGGTCCAGCAGCGGCTGGCCCGCCAGCGCCTCCAAGGCCGGCGGCGCCACCTGCAATGCATGGCACAGGCGCTGCCAGCGCTCGATCAGCAAAGGGTCGGGCGTTTTACCTGCGGTCAGGGCGCCGAGGTTGAAGCGCCCCGCGAGGTCCTCCAGTTGTAGCTGCACCCGGCCTTCACCCAGGGTCAACACACGGGGTTGGCCCCAGCCCTGCCGCCCGTGGGTCACCTGCAGGATCTCCCCTACCTCACCCCGCAGGCTCGCAAGCGCCTGTTGTTCGCCGGCTTGCGCCAGGCGCAACAGGCGCGTGGCATCGAGCTGCTGGGCAACACCGCCAAGCAGCAGGCGATGGCTGTGCAACATGCCGGCTACCAATAACGTCAGCAGCGCCATCACCAGCAGCACGGTAATCAGCGCCAGCCCCTTCTGCCGTTGACGCTTCACTGGCTGGCCCCGCCAAGCGGCAGTACCCGCCGAATCTGCGCCAAGCGCCGGGTGGACAGGGTCACCTCCAGCGCCTGCGGTGGCAGGGCCCGGCGCTGGGCCATTGGCCAATGCGCCTGCCAGCCGCTACCGGGTACATGCAGGCGCCACTGCAGTTCGCCCACACCTTCGAGCAAACGCTGCGGGCGCGGCTGGCCCTGCCCCTGGGTGCGCCGCTGGCGCCACAGCACGCCGTCGGCGAGCCAGTATTCGACCACCCTCAGTTCGCTGCGCTTGAGCGCCTGGTGGTCGGGTTCGCGGGTCAGCCAATGGGCCCGGTCGCCGTTCAGCAGGATGCCGTAACCGCCCTTGCCCAGGCTCGCCGGCAGATACCCTTGCAAGGCATCGCGCTGGATCAGGCTCATGGCCCTGCCCAGCGCATGCAACTGCTCGGCCTGGGCCTGGCGCGCACGCTCGGCCCGCATGACCACATCCAGCACACGCGCACTGCCCACCGCCAACAAGGCGAAGAGGGCCATGGCCAGCAGCAGTTCGATCAAGGTGAAACCGCGCTGGCGGGGCCTAGCGTGACGCATCGCTGCCCCCCTGCCACCCGGTGGCCTGGTGCAACACCTGGCGATCGGCCGCAAGGCCCACGCGCACCTGAACCTCCAGCAGGCCAGTCGCGCCCAGCCGTTGCCGGCTTTCCTGCAGCGTCCAGCGACGCTGGCCGAACATCACCTCCACACTGCGCTGGCCTGGCGCCAGGGCCGGTTGCAGGCGCATTTCCAGCAGGTGGTTGTCGGCGACCCAGCTGGCAAAAAGGCGGTCCTGCAACCCCTGCGACTGCACCAGTATGCGCTGGCTGGCCGTGCTCACCGCCACGGCCAGCACCGCGAAGATCGCCAGCGCGACCAACACCTCCAGCAGGGTGAAGCCGCGTTCAGGGCTGGAACTGCGGGGCATTGAGGCCATCGCTCGACAGGGAGACCAGGCGCACAGTGTCGGCCTCGAAATACAGGGAAAACGGCGTGTGCTCGTCATTACCGTACATCACCAGTTGCGGCGCCTTGCCAGGCACGGCGGGTGGCACTGGCAGCCCATCGATCTGCAGGCGCAGGTCCAGGCCAATATCGCGCTGCTGGCCCGCGGGCTCCCAGCTGTCACCGCGGGCCTTCAGCAGTTGATAGCCTTGCGGGTCGATTCGAATACCCAGCGCCACGCCCTCCAGCACAGCCTGTTGCCGTGCGTGTTGCACCAGTTGCAGGAACAGGTTGGCCTCCTGGCTGGCCAGGCGCTGCGGGTCGCGCCCGATACCGAGCCCCGCCATGCCCATGACGATGCTCAGCAGCAGCAGGACCAGCAGCAGTTCCAGCAGTGTGAAGCCTTGCGCGCGTGGCCGTTTCATTCAGACCAGTTACCGATATCGGCATCCATCTGTTCGCCGCCCGGCTGCCCGTCGGCACCCAGCGAGTAAAGGTCATACCCCTGGTTCGATCGGCTGCCCGGGTTCACGTACTGGTAAGGCGAGCCCCAAGGGTCGGTAGGCGTACGCTTCAGATAGCCCTGGGCACTCCAGTTGCGCGGCAATGGCGCCACGCTGGGGCGTGTTACCAAGGCGTCCAGGCCTTGCGCGGACGTTGGATAACGGCCGTTGTCCAACCGATAGATTTCCAGCGCGGTGGCGATCGACTGCAGGTCGGTGCGGGCCGCGGTCAGCTTGGCATGGTCGGGACGGCTCATCACGTTGGGCAGCACCAGTGCGCCAAGCACGCCCAAGATGATGACCACCACCATGATTTCGATGAGTGTGAAGCCACGTTGCGCGTGGCGTGTAGAACGAAGGGACATGTCAGTTGACCAGTTGGTTGAGGTTGAGGATCGGCAGCAGGATGGCCAGCACGATGAACAGCACGATGCCCCCCATCACCAGCAGCATCAGGGGTTCGCAGAGGCTCACCAGCAGCGCGATACGCCCTGCCAGTTGCCTGGCCTGGAGGTCTGCGGCACGTTCAAGCATGGTGTCCAGTTCACCGGCGCGTTCGCCGCTGGCGATCATGTGCAGCATCAGCGGTGGCAGGGTGTCGCTGCGTGTCAGGCAACTGGCCAAGGCGCTGCCCTCGGCCAGCTCGCGGGCGGCCCGCAGCAGACGCTCGCGCAGGGTGAGGTTGCCGATCACCGCCGCAGCGATGTTCATCGCTTCTACCAAGGCCACGCCGCTGCGCCCCAGGATCGCCAGGGTGCTGATGAACCGCGCCGCCTCGCTGGCCCGCGCGAATTCGCCATAACCTGGCAGGCGCAGTGCCAAGGCATGCCATCGGCTACGCCATGGCGGTTGTTGCAGGGCCCACGCGCCCAGAGCAATGCCGGCCAGCAGCAGCGTGAGCGCTGCCAGGCCGTACTGGTTGGCGGCATCGCTCAGGGCAATCAGCACTTGCGTGGCCAACGGCAGGCGCGCCTGGTCGCGGGAGAATGCCTGCACCACATCAGGCACGACATAGCCCAGCAGAAACCCCACCACCAGCAACGAGACGGCCAGCAGAATCACCGGGTAGACCATGGCCAGCTGCACTTTCTGCCGCAAGGCTTGCTCGTCCTCGCCATGCGCGGCCAAACGTTCGAGCACGTCCGCCAAGCGCCCGGAGCGCTCCGCTGCGGCCACGGTGGCCCGGTAGATGACCGGGAACGCCCGCGGGTACTGGGCCAGCGCCTGGGCCAGGGCATGGCCTTCGGCAACCCGCTCTGCCACGCCGCGCAACACCTGCCGCTCCTGGCGCCGGGTGCCTTGCTCGGCAACCGCCTGCAAGGCTTCGGTCAACGGCAGCCCGGCCTGCAGCAGAGTCGCCAGCTGGCGGGTCAGCAGCGAGCGCCGGGCCAGGCTCAAACCGCTGCGGTTCAGCACGCCCGCCAGCAGTGACCGCGGTACGGGGCGCAGTTTCAGCACCTGCCAGCCTTGCTCGCGCAAGGTTTGCCGAGCCTGACGCGCCCCCGGCGCTTCCAGCGTACCGCGCTGGCGGGCGCCCTTGGCATCCTGGGCCTGATAGCGAAACAGCGGCATGTCAGTCCTGCCCGGTCACGCGCAGCAGTTCTGCCACGCTGGTCTGCCCTTGGCAGACACGCTGAACACCGTGCTGGAACAGGCTCGGCGTGTCCTGGCGAATCAGTTCATGCATGGCGGCCTGGGATGCCTGGGTGTGGATCGCCTGAGCCAGTGCAGGCTTGACCACCACCATCTCGTGCAAGGCCAGGCGCCCACTGTAGCCCGCCTGGCATTCACTGCAGCCCTGCGCCTGGTAAAGCTGCGCGGGCAGCCCGGCAGGGTTGCCCAAGGCGCTGGCCATGGCCTGGTCCACCTCGCAGGCCACCTTGCAATGCGGGCAGAGCCGGCGTACCAGGCGCTGGGCCATCACCCCGGCCAGCGACGAAGCCAGCAGGCAGGTATCGATGCCCATGTCGGCAAGCCGCGTGATTGCCCCCAGCGCGCTGTTGGTGTGCAGGGTGGAAAGCACCAGGTGGCCCGTCAGCGACGCCTGCACCGCGATGTTGGCGGTTTCCTTGTCGCGGATTTCGCCCACCATGACCACGTCCGGGTCCTGACGCAGAATGGCGCGCAGGCCACGGGCGAAGGTCATGTCGACCTTGGGGTTGACCTGGGTTTGCCCGATGCCCGCCAGGTGGTACTCGATCGGGTCCTCCACGGTGAGGATATTCCGCGACTCCTGGTTCAGGTACGCAAGCGCGGTGTACAAGGTGGTGGTCTTGCCCGAGCCGGTTGGGCCGGTGACCAGGAAAATGCCGTGTGGCTTTTCCAGCATGCTCATGAAGCCAGCACGCACAGCCGCCGGCATCTGCATGTGGTCGATGTCCAGGCGCACGGCCTGCTTGTCCAGCAACCGCAGCACCACCCGCTCGCCATGGGTGGCAGGCAAAGTCGATACGCGCACGTCGACTTCATGGCCAGCCAGGCGCAGGCTGATGCGACCGTCCTGGGGCACGCGCTTCTCGGCGATGTCCAGGCGCGCCATGACCTTGATGCGCGAAACCAGCAGGGCAGACAGTTCCCGCGGGGGTGACAGCACTTCGCGCATGACGCCGTCGATGCGCATGCGCACGCGCAGCTGATGCTCGAAGGTTTCCAGGTGGATATCCGAGGCCCGCGAGCGCACCGCTTCGCTGAACAGGGCATTGAGCAGGCGGATGATCGGCGCATCGTCTTGCTGCTCGAGCAGGTCGCTGGTTTGCGGCAAGGCCTCGGCCAGCCGTGGCAGGTCGATTTCCTGGTCCAGGCTCTGAACGATCGATTGCGCGGCATCCTCACCCAGGCCGTAGCAACTGGCCAGGCGCTCGGCGAAGTCGGCTTCGCTCACCTGGCGCAGCGGCCAGGTATTGCCCAGCAAGCGGCAGGCTTCGGCCAGGGCGGCCAGGGAGGCGCCTTCTCGCATCAGCAGCACCGGCTCGGGCGCCTGGCGGTCGAGCAGGATCCCGTGACGCCGGGCGAAGCCGAATGGCAGCTCAGGGCTCATGGCTGTGGCACTTGCGCGCTTGGCAAGCGACGCGGCTCGAACAGGCGCTGGGCATCAGCCGGCAAAGGCGAATCATCGGCTGCGCGCACCCCGTCGTAGGCCCTGCGCCCAACCTCGACCCGCTCCGCCTGGCTACGCAGGATGGTCGGGCGCAGGAAGACCATCAGGTTGGTTTTCTCCTGAATGTCGCTGCGCCAGCGGAACAGACCGCCAAGCCACGGAATGCGGCTGAGCAACGGTACCCCACGCTCGACCTGGCGCATGCTGTCCTTGATCAGGCCGCCAATCACGATGATCTCGCCGTCGGAGGCCAGGATGGTGCTCTTGAGCGTACGCTTGTTGGTGACCAGGTCGTTCTCGGCCGTGCTCGGCGCGATTTCGGAGCTTTCCTGCTCGACCTCCAGGCGCAGGCTTTGCCCCTCATTGATGTGCGGGCGCACCTTCAGGCTGATACCGATATCCTTGCGTTCGACCGTGGTGAACGGGTTCTCCGAACCACTGCCGGGGGTAACGTAGGAGCCGGTCTTGAAGGCGACGTTCTGCCCCACCAGGATATGCGCCTCCTGGTTGTCCAGGGTCAACAGGCTTGGCGTGGACAACAGGTTGCTGCGGCGGCTGCTGGCCAAGGCCGATATCAGCGCGGCAAAACGGTCCGTGCCAATGGCCAGGGCAGCACCACCCGGCAGCTTGGCCTCCTTGCCCAGCAGGTCGGCCAGCACGGTGCCACTTTCGCTGAACGTGACCCCGCCGTTGAGCCCGCCGGTGCCCACGCCCCACTGCACACCCAACGCTTCATCGATGCTGCCGCTGACTTCGACGATTGCCGCATGGATGAGGACCTGCGCCCGTGGCTGGTCCAATTGCTGGATGATCTGCTCGACGCTGCCCAGTGTCTGCGGCTCGCCCAGCAGCACCAGCGCATTCTGGTCGGCATCGGCCTTGACCACGGCGTCGCCAGTGAGGTTGGCGCCCAAGTCACGGGTGCCCGGCGCGCCATCCAGGCGCTTGCCCACCTCACCCAGCACGTCGGCAAGCTGCTCGGCGTTACTGTGCTGCAAGCGCACCACACGCCAGTTCTGCGCGGTGGCGGGTGCCGCCACATCCAGCGAACGGGTCAGTTGTGCCAGGCGCTGCCTGGACTTGGCCGGGCCGAGGATCAGCAGGCGGCTACCGTTGGCGTCGGCCACCACCTGCACACCGCTGTCCGGCCCCCCGGCGGCCGCTTCGACCACGGCGAACACGGCCTCGGTCTGGGCGTTATGCAGGGTCACCAGCTCATAGTCGTGCCGCTGGCCGCTGTCCAGCTGCAAGACCAGGCTCTCCAAGCGTTCAAGGTTGGCTGCAGAGTCGGTCACCACCAAGGCGTTGGCCGAGCTGGAGGGGCCAATGTAGCCGCTGCTGGACACCAACGGCCGCAACAGGCCGGCCAGGTCGGCAGCGACGCTGCCCGACAAGGTAAAGACGCGGGTGGTGAACGCGGCCGGTATGGCCTCCACCTGTTGGTTGGCCCAGGCCTTGGCTTCGCTGGCCGGCAGCACCAGCAAACGGTCGCCGTCGTTCACGGCGGCAAAGCCCTGGGCATTGAGCACCGAGTAGAACAGCCGGCGTATGCCTTCACGATCCAGGGCTTCGTTGGAAAGCACCGTGATGCGCCCCTGCACGCGGGGGTCGAGGATGATGGTCTGGTCGAGGATTTCCCCCACCTCACGCACCACCTCGCGTACGTCGGCATCGCTCATCGCCAGTTGCCAGGTGGGCATTTCAGCCAGCGCCAGGGAACAGCACAGGGTCAAACAGGCGCCGAACGAGGCGCCTTGCAAATATCGCTTGAAAGTCATTGCACCTCCCGCAACAGGCGGGATGAAGGATCAGAAACCGGGCGCGGGCGAGGGGCCGCCCCCATGGGCAGAAAAACGCTGGGGCCAGGGGTAGCCAACGCCACGACTTCCTCGCGGCCGTCGACCCACAGCATGATGGAGCGCACATCGATACGGCGCAGCACACCGTGGCCCGCAATCCGCTCACCCACCCGGTAGACAGCCTCGCCCCCAGCGCTTTTCACCAACGCCCGCGCCCCGCCCTGGCTGGATACGAAGCAGGCCTTGAGCGTGATGTCCGCCCGGCTAGACCGCTGGCGCTCAGGCTGAAAGCCGAATGCCAAGGCCAGGGCGGTCGTCGAGAACGGTTGCTCCGGGGCGGCTGCCATGACCAGCGCCGGAGCCGGCAACAGCGGGGGCGCAGTTAACGGATACAGCCGTTCCCGCGCTATCAGCCCGGCAAGCGTTACCAGCACCAGCGCCAGCCAGATCACATGCGATGAGCGCCTCATCCGAATCAGGGCAGCATGCGCCGCAGTACACGGCGCCCGGCCAGCTCATGCAGCACCACGGCGCCAATGTGCACCGACACGCCCAGGGCCAGCAGCAGGCACGCGCAGATGTGGACCTTGAACCACAGGCCGTGCCAGAACGGTTCGCTCAACAGCGGCGCGAGGGTGAACCAGCCGAACACGTCGATGGGCCGGTCCATCATCAATACGCCGGACAGCAGCACGATCGCGGTGGTCCAGTACAAACCTTCATGGACAAGATGGGCGATCCGCTCGCCCCTGGCTGCACCCTCCAGGCTGCCGGGTTTGAACAGGGTCCGCCGCAGCAGCCAGCGCAGCAGGAATATCGGGATGAACAGGGTGGTCATGGCCACGTTGACGAACGCAACCAAGTGAAACGTGGTCGGGGTGACACTCAGGTGCGCCACGTAGAAGCCGCTGAGCAGTACCCAAATGATGACCAAGGCAGAGACCCAGTGCAGGAGGATCTGCTGCCAGGCATATTTTCGTGCTTGCATAAACAGTACTCGAAGGGCCTGGCCCCCCGTCGAGGGGCCAGGTGTGCTGCATTACTTCTCGGTCCAGGCCATGTTCCAGTGAGAGCCGGTACCTGGCTCGAACTGGGCGGCATTGGCGGAGTACTGCACGCAGTAACCCGAGTTCGGGAAGGGCTGGCACTCGTAGACCTTGCCATTCTTGGGCTGCAGTACCTTGGTGCCGGCCTGGTAGCTCGACAGCGACTCCGGGAAGACAAAGTCGTACGACCCGTCACCCGACGCCTTGAGCTGGACCGTGCGCTCATCCTGCAGCAGCTCGCGCTCGCGCTTGTCCACGCCGACGACCTTGAGGGTGTGCTCACCCGGCACGCTGGCGACGTTCAAGGCGAACGGCGCGCTGCCGTTGACCAGTTGCCGTGCGTAGGCGACCTGCTTGTTGCTGGCGTCGAACAGCCGCGCCGATACGGTCAAGGCCTTGTTGGTCATGACGGTAAAGTCCACGCTACCCTGGCCATCAGCGATGGTGTACTCAGGTTTGACATCATGCAGGTGCAGGGTGGCGGGCTCACCGGCAGCGGCCTTGAAGTCGAGGATGTAGTTGGTCAGGCCACTTTCGGCTTTGGCGAAGATGCTGTTGGAGCCCTGGACAGGCTCGATGTTGCCGTCGGCATCCATTTGCCCGGCACGGACCAGCGTCTGGGTTTCGTTGATCTGCCTGGCGAGCTTGTAAGCCCAGTTGGCAGCGATACCTTCTTCGGCGTTGTCGATGGTGACGCTCACATGGTGCGACGGACGCTCGCCATTGGCATCGAATGCGCGGGCCGTCACCTGGTCGCCCACTTCAAGGTCTCGGCTGGCGCTGATCTCGGCCAGGCGCGGCCATTCGGGCGCAGGCCCGCCGTCGAGTTGAATATCGACGTCAGCCACGCTATGGAAGGCCTTGTCGGTATCCCCCACTTTCCAGACACCCAGGATCACGTGCTGGCCTGCACGGTCGGCTGGCAAGGTGCAGCTATGCTTGGGGTTGGTGCCAGTGCCGCTGGCAGGCACCTGGTTGTTGCCATCGACTACACAGAACGGCGCGTCGTCGAACGAGGCGCGGCTCAGTGCGGTATTGGGGTTCCAGTCGGCTTTGGTTATGAAGTATTCCCACGTGGTTACCGGGTGCGGCGCCTGGTAATGCCAGTCGAACTGAATGTTCCGGTCAACGATGGGGGTCAGATGCCAGCGGTTGGCCGACTGCTCGTCGAGGGCACCGAAATCGCCACGGACACCACCGCTGGCAATTTTCCCATCAACAGGGCCGGCCGCCGGGAAACGCCCAATGGCCTCACCGACCGACCACGGTTCGTACTGAGCGCCGCCACAGTTGCTGTTCAGGTTCTTGTGGTTGGCATGGCACAGCGCTGCACGTGAAGGCGGGTCAGCCAGATGGCCGTGTGCCTGAGCAACCTGAACCTGCAAACCTGCACCTGCGATAGCCATCCACACACCGGTGGCAACAACGCTTCTGCGCAGGGTTTTTCTTGTATTCATCACGAACTCCGAAGGTTGAATGCAAAAGGGCACATTCACTTGCGGCGAATGTGCCCTCTGCTCAAGGGAGGTCGGACATTAGAAGAAACATCTGTGCCTATATGTAGGAATACGGCTGAACGTTCGACACATTTTCTGAAATGCACGGCAGCGGCAGCCACAGGCTCCCCAAACCCTGGTTCGGGGAGCCTGGAAACTCAAACGTGGTATTGCGCCGACAGCTCGTGCACCGCGTTGATGAACACGCCTGCGTGCTCCGGGTCGACTTCCGGGGTGATGCCGTGGCCCAGGTTGAACACGTGGCCGTTGCCGTGGCCGTAGCTGGCCAGGATGCGCGCCACTTCCTGGCGGATGGCCTCTGGCTTGGCGTACAGCACGGTCGGGTCCATGTTGCCCTGCAAGGCCACCTTGTCGCCCACACGGCGACGGGCGTCGCCAATGTCACAGGTCCAGTCCAGGCCCAGGGCATCGGCACCGGCCTCGGCGATGCTTTCAAGCCACAGGCCACCGTTCTTGGTGAACAGGATGACCGGCACCTTGCGCCCTTCATGCTCGCGGATCAGGCCGCTGACGATCTTGCGCATGTAGGCGAGGGAGAACTCCTGGTAGGCCGCCGCTGACAGGTTGCCGCCCCAGGTGTCGAAGATCTGCACGGCCTGGGCACCGGCAAGGATCTGCCCGTTGAGGTAGCTGGTCACCGACTGGGCCAACTTGTCCAGCAGCAGGTGCAGCGCTTGCGGGTTGTCATAGGCCATGGCCTTGGTCTTGCGGAAGTCCTTCGACGACCCGCCTTCGACCATGTAGGTGGCCAGGGTCCAGGGGCTACCGGAAAAACCGATGAGCGGAACGCGGCCGTTGAGTTCGCGGCGGATGGTGCTGACCGCATCCATCACGTAGCCCAGGTCTTTTTGCGGGTCGGGAACCGGCAGGGCTTCGATATCGGCCGGGGTACTGACGACCTTCCTGAAACGCGGGCCTTCGCCGGTTTCGAAGTACAGGCCCAGGCCCATGGCATCGGGGATGGTGAGGATGTCGGAGAACAGGATCGCCGCGTCCAGCGGGTAGCGGTCCAGCGGCTGCAAGGTAACCTCGCAGGCGAACTGCGGGTTCATGCACAGGCTCATGAAATCGCCTGCCTTGGCACGGCTGGCGCGGTACTCCGGCAGGTAGCGCCCGGCCTGGCGCATCATCCACACCGGGGTGACGTCTACGGGTTGCTTGAGCAGTGCACGCAGGAAACGATCGTTCTTCAGGGCAGTCATGTCGGCATCCGGAAAAATAGTGCGGGCATTTTCTCAGACGCCAGCGCAAAAGGCACGGCCATGGCCATGCGTTTTGTCTATTGGATGCCACAGATCAAGCGTTTTTGTATACAAAAGCTTCGCGGGCACGCCCGCTCCCACAGGTTCTGCGCCGAACCCTGTGGCAGCGGGCGTGCCCGCGAACAGGTCGAGAATCAGACTTCCAGGTAGTCCAGGATACCCTCAGCAGCAGTGCGCCCTTCGAAGATCGCCGTCACCACCAGGTCCGAACCGCGCACCATGTCGCCACCGGCAAACACTTTCGGGTTGCTGGTCTGGTGCTTGAACTTGCCCTTCTCCGGCGCCACCACACGGCCCTGGCTGTCCAGCTGGATGTCATGCTGCTCGAACCACGGCGCCGGGCTTGGGCGGAAGCCAAAGGCGATCACCACGGCATCGGCCGGCAGGATTTCCTCGGAACCCGGAATCGGCTCGGGGCTGCGACGGCCACGGGCATCCGGCTCGCCCAGGCGGGTTTCGACCACCTTCACACCCTCGACCTTGTCCTCGCCGACAATGGCGATGGGTTGGCGGTTGTAGAGG
The DNA here is from genome assembly GCF_001320345.1 of Pseudomonas sp. NBRC 111127. NCBI lineage: Bacteria > Pseudomonadati > Pseudomonadota > Gammaproteobacteria > Pseudomonadales > Pseudomonadaceae > Pseudomonas > Pseudomonas sp. NBRC 111127. The sequence continues at coordinate 39,615 of NZ_BCBD01000032.1, forward strand.
AACTTCACGCCTTCTTCCTTGGCGTTCTTCACCTCTTTGCGCGAACCCGGCATGTTGGCTTCGTCACGGCGATAGGCGCAGGTCACTGCCTTGGCACCCTGGCGGATCGAGGTACGGTTGCAGTCCATGGCAGTGTCGCCACCGCCCAGCACCACAACCTTCTTGCCCTGCATGTCGATGAAGTCTTCAGGCGACTTCTCGAAGCCCAGGTTGCGGTTGACGTTGGCAATCAGGAAGTCCAGCGCGTCATGCACGCCAGGCAGGTCCTCACCCGGGAAGCCACCCTTCATGTAGGTGTAGGTACCCATGCCCATGAACACTGCGTCGTACTCGGCGAGCAGTTGTTCCATGGTCACGTCCTTGCCCACCTCGGTATTGAGGCGGAACTCGATACCCATGCCGGTGAACACTTCGCGGCGGTTGCTGAGCACGCTCTTTTCCAGCTTGAACTCGGGAATACCGAAGGTCAGCAGGCCACCGATTTCCGGGTTCTTGTCGAATACCACCGGGGTAACCCCGGCGCGCACCAGCACGTCGGCGCAGCCCAGGCCCGCTGGGCCGGCGCCAATGATGGCGACGCGCTTGCCGGTGGGCTTGACCTTGGACATGTCCGGGCGCCAGCCCATGGCAAAGGCGGTATCGGTGATGTACTTCTCCACCGAGCCGATGGTCACCGCGCCAAAGCCGTCGTTCAGGGTGCAGGCACCCTCGCACAGGCGGTCTTGCGGGCACACCCGGCCGCACACTTCGGGCAGGGTGTTGGTCTGGTGCGACAGCTCCGCCGCCGCCAGGATGTTGCCTTCGGAAACCAGCTTCAACCAGTTGGGGATGAAGTTGTGCACCGGGCACTTCCACTCGCAGTACGGGTTACCGCAGCCCAGGCAACGGTGCGCCTGCTCCACGGACTGCTGCGGCTTGAACGGCTCGTAGATTTCCACGAACTCTTTCTTGCGCTGGCGCAGCAGCTTTTTCTTCGGGTCCTTGCGGCCCACTTCGATGAACTGGAAGTCGTTGTTCAGACGTTCAGCCATTTTTCAAAACCTCTTTACAGCAGCTGCAAGCTACACGCTGCAAACTGCAAGACGATCACTTAAGCCGGGCAAACCTCGTGCTGCTTCTGCGTGCAGCTTGAGGCTTGCCACTTGCAGCTGTTGTTACTGCGGGTTGGCGCGAGTGCTGGACAGCAGTTGCTTCAGGTTGGCTGCCTTGGGCTTGACCAGCCAGAAGCGCCGCACGTAGTCGTCCAGGTTCTCCGAGAGCTCACGCCCCCACTCGCTGCCGGTCTCCTCCACATACTCGGCAAGGACCCGCGCCAGATGGCTGCGGTAAGCTTCCATGGCTTCCCCACTGATACGCTGGATTTCCACCAGCTCGTGGTTGAGCTTGTCGACGAAGCTGTTGTCCATGTCGAGCACGTAGGCGAAGCCGCCAGTCATGCCAGAACCGAAGTTGTAACCGGTGTTGCCCAGCACGCAGACAAAGCCGCCGGTCATGTATTCACAGCAGTGATCGCCGGTACCCTCGACAACAGCGTGGGCGCCGGAGTTACGGACAGCGAAGCGCTCGCCGGCAGTACCGGCGGCAAACAGTTTGCCGCCAGTGGCACCGTACAGGCAGGTGTTGCCGAGGATGGCGCTGTCCTGGGTGGCGAACGGGCTGCCAGCAGGCGGCACGATGGTGAGTTTGCCACCGGTCATGCCCTTGCCGACGTAGTCGTTGGCGTCGCCTTCCAGGTGCAGGTTCAGGCCACCGGCGTTCCACACACCGAAGCTCTGGCCCGCGGTCCCTTTGAAGCGGAACGTGATCGGCGCCGCGGCCATGCCCTGGTTGCCGTGCAGGCGGGCGATCTCGCCCGATACACGCGCACCGATGGAACGGTCGCAGTTGCAGATGTCGAGGCTGAACTCGCCACCGGCCTGGTCACGAATGGCCGGCATGGCCATTTCCACCATCTTCTCGGCCAGGTGGCCTTCGTCGAACGGCGGGTTCCTGTCGACTTCGCAGAACTGTGGCTTGTCTGCCGGAATGTGCGAGCTGCCCAGCAGCGGCGACAGGTCCAGGTACCGCTGACGCTCGGTGTCGCCTGGCAGCACGTCGAGCAGGTCGGTACGGCCGATCAGTTCGCCGAGGCTGCGCACGCCCAGCTTGGCCAGCCACTCACGGGTTTCTTCGGCGACGAAGGTGAAGAAATTGATCACCATGTCGACGGTGCCGATGTAGTGGTCCTTGCGCAGCTTGTCATTCTGCGTGGCTACGCCGGTCGCGCAGTTGTTCAGGTGGCAGATGCGCAGGTACTTGCAGCCCAAGGCGATCATGGGCGCGGTGCCAAAGCCGAAGCTTTCGGCGCCGAGGATGGCAGCCTTGATCACGTCCAGGCCGGTTTTCAGGCCACCGTCGGTCTGTACCCGCACCTTGCCGCGCAGGTCGTTGCCGCGCAGGGTCTGGTGGGTTTCGGCCAGGCCCAGTTCCCACGGGGCGCCGGCGTACTTGATCGAGGTCAGCGGCGACGCACCGGTACCACCGTCATAGCCGGAAATGGTGATCAGGTCGGCATAAGCCTTGGCCACACCGGCGGCAATGGTGCCCACGCCGGCCTCTGCCACCAGCTTGACCGACACCAGGGCCTGCGGGTTGACCTGCTTGAGGTCGTAGATCAGCTGGGCC
>NZ_BCBD01000033.1:0-42133 GCF_001320345.1 Pseudomonas sp. NBRC 111127
CTTCGCGGGCCAGGCGGAAGCTGTCCACCGCCGCGGGCACGCCGCAATAAATGCCGACCTGGAGCAGGATCTCGCGAATCTGTTCACGGCTCAGGCCATTACGCAATGCGCCGCGAATGTGCAGCTTGAGCTCGTGGGGCCGGTTGAGCGCGGAAATCATGGCCAAGTTTATCATGCTGCGCTCTTTGAGCGAGAGGCCTTCACGGCCCCAGACGTGGCCCCAGCAGTATTCGGTGACCAGTTCCTGCAACGGCTTGGTGAAGTCGTCGGCGTTCTGGATCGAGCGGTTGACGTAGTCTTCGCCCAGTACCTGGGTGCGGATTTGCAGGCCTTTCTCGTACTTGTCATTGCTCATGCGCAGTGCTCCGGAATGAAACAGGGACATCGGCGGTGGCTTGTTCGCGGGCTTGCCCGCTCCCACAGGTCATGCGCAGGTCTCGGGAACTGCGCCGGCCCTGTGGGAGCGGGCAAGCCCGCGAAGCAGCCAACACCGGCTCAAAGGTCTATCAGCCCAAAGGCGGCAGGGCGCCCAGCTTGCCCTTGTGGTACACCATCGGCGTTACCGGCTGCTCGGGCAGCACCAGGTTCTTCACCGCACCCACGATGATCGCATGGTCCCCGCCGTCATACTCGCGCCACAGTTCGCACTCGATGATCGCCGTGGCCTTCGCCAGCAGCGGGTTGCCCAGCTCGCTCAGGTGCCACTCGATGCCCTTGGCCTTGTCCTTGCCCTTGCCGGCAAACGCATAGGCCTCGGCGGTTTGCTCGGCCGACAGCAGGTGGATCGCGAACTGCTTGCTGTCGCGCAGGATCGGGTAGGTGTCAGAGGCGTAATTGGGGCAGAACAGCACCAGCGCCGGGTCGATCGACAGGGCGCTGAAGGCACTGGCGGTGATGCCGACGATGCCACCGTCGGCGTCCAGGGTGGTGACAACCGTGACGCCGGACGGGAAGGAGCCCATCACGTCTTTGTAGATGCCAGGTTCGATCATCTCGTGCTACCTCTTAGCGCATCACAAACGGGTCGGGCATGGGCGCGGTGGACAGGTTGATCCACACGGTCTTCAGCTCGGTATAGGCCAGCACCGAATCGATGCCACTCTCACGGCCGTAGCCGCTGTTCTTGAAACCGCCGATCGGGGCCATGGCCGACACGGCGCGGTAGGTGTTGACCCAGATGATGCCCGAGCGCACGTCACGGGCCAGGCGGTGGGCGCGGCCCAGGTCGCGGGTCCAGATACCGGCCGCCAGGCCGAACTGCGAGTCGTTGGCGATTTCCAGCGCCTGCTCCTCGGTCTTGAAGCGGATGACCGCCGCGACCGGGCCGAACACTTCTTCCTGCATGATGGTCATCGAGTTGCTGTCGCACTCGAACAGGGTCGGTTCGTAGAACCAGCCTTCGCCTTCGACCTCGGCCCGCTTGCCACCCATGTGCAGCTTGGCGCCTTCAGCCTTGGCCGCAGCGACCAGGCCTTCGACCACGGCCAACTGCTGCGCGGTCGCCATCGGGCCCATTTCGCTGGCATCGTCCTGCGGGTTGCCGATGCGGATGCGCTTGGCGCGGGCAATCAGGCGCTCGACGAACTCGTCGAAGATCTCGTCCTGCACCAGCAGGCGCGAGCCGGCGACGCAGCTTTGCCCTGAGGCGGCATAGATGCCGGCCACAGCGCCGTTGATGGCGCTGTCCAGGTCGGCATCGGCGAAGATGATGTTCGGCGATTTGCCGCCCAGCTCCAGCGACAGCTTGGCGAAGTTCTCGGCACTGCTGCGCACCACGTGGCGGGCAGTGGCTGCACCGCCGGTGAAGGCGATCTTGCGCACCAGCGGGTGGCGGGTCAGCGCCGCGCCGGTGCTTGGACCGTAGCCGGTGACCACGTTGACGACACCCGGCGGGAAGCCGGCTTCCAGGGCCAGGCGGGCCAGCTCCAGGATGGTCGCCGAAGCGTGCTCGGATGGCTTGAGCACGATGGTGTTGCCGGCCGCCAGGGCCGGGGCCAGTTTGATCGCGGTAAGGTACAGCGGGCTGTTCCACGGGATGATGCCGGCGACCACACCGATCGGCTCGTGCACGGTGTAGGCGAACAGGTCGGGCTTGTCTAGCGGCAGGGTGCCACCTTCGAGCTTGTCGGCCAGGCCGGCGGTGTAGTGGAAGAACTCGGGCAGGTAACCGACCTGGCCGCGGGTTTCGCGAATCAGCTTGCCGTTGTCACGGCTCTCCAGCTGCGCCAGGTGCTCTTTGTTCTCGGCAATCAGGTCACCCAGGCGACGCAGCAGCTTGCCGCGCGCGGTGGCCGTGATGCTGCGCCACTGCTTGCTGTCGAAGGCACGCTGGGCGGCCTGCACGGCCAGCTCCACATCGGCCTCGTCGGCATCGGGCAACTGTGCCCAGGCCTGGGCGGTGGCCGGGTTGAGGCTGTCGAAGGTCTTGCCGCTCTGGGCATCGCGCCATTGGCCGTCGATGCACATCTGGAAACGAACGAGGGTCATGCAACAATCCCCTTGGCGGATTCGGTAAGGGTGCGGGCTTGCGCGAGGAAGTCCAGCAGCATCTTGTTGACTTCACGCGGTGCTTCCACCGCCATCATATGCCGTTGCTCGGCCAGCACCACACTGTGCGCACCCGGGATGCGCGCCGCGAGCTGGCGGGTCATGGCCGGTGTGGAGCCCGAGTCGAGCTCGCCGGTGGCGATCAGTGTCGGCACCTGGATGCTGCCCAGGTCGCTGGCGCGGTACATGTCCTGGGTGGCGAACAGCGAATAAGTGGTGTGGTAGCCCTGCGGGTCATTGCTCGCCAGGACCTGGCGGATAGCGGCGACCTGGGCCGGGTTGGCGGCCTTGTATTCACGGCTGAACCAGCGCTCGAGGGCGGCGTCGACGTTGGCGTCGGGGCCCAGCTCTGCGGCCTGGGCGGCGCGGGCGATAACGCCGGCGCTCTGCTCGGGGCTGCGGTTGAACACGCTGTTGAGAACCACCAGTGCCGCCAGGCGCTGCGGGTAGTTGAGGGCAAAGGCCCGGGCAACCAGGCCGCCCATGGAAAAGCCGATTACCGTGGCCTGGGCGATTTGCAGGTGGTCAAGCAGTTCGGCGAGCTGGTCGGCATAGCCTTCCAGCGGGGTATCGGCAGCCGGCACGCGGCTTTGCCCGTGGCCGAGCATGTCATAGGCGATGACGCGGTAGTCGTTGGCCAGGCCAACGAACTGACCGCCCCACATTTCCTTGTTCAGGCCCACGCCGTGGATCAGTACCACGGGTTGGCCCTGGCCGACGGACAGGTAGCTGGTGCCGGCAGGTGTGCGTTCAGCGACAGGCTGAATCATGGAGGGCGCTCCTTGAAGGTCGGGCGCGGCGGGTAAGCACGCCACGCCCCGGCCCGTCTTGGTTGTTGTTATTGAGCGCTGGCTTTTTCGGCAGCCAGTTCTTCCAGGTCGATGTAGCGGTTGCCGATGCGCGGGTGCAGGCGGCCGCCGTCGGCAGCGCCCAGCACCACGACGATTTCATCGGCACGCGGTGCGTCTTCGATCTGCATCTCCAGGGTGATGTAGTGCGAGCGCAGGCCCTCGTCGTCTTTCTGCATCATCGGGATCTGGATCGAGGTGCCTGGGCCACCACGCTTGTTGGTGAAGCTCAGGTAGCTCTTGGCCTGTACTGCTTCGCGGTAGTGGTTGCCAAAGCGCAGGGTGTGGATCACCGCCGAAGCGTGCTCGATTTCGCCATCGGCACCCACCACGGCGGCCTTGCCGTAGGCCTCGATCTTGTCGGCACCACCAATGGCGGCAGTCAGGCGCTCGACCATCAGTGCGCCCAGCTCCGAGCAGTTGGCGCGGATTTCCGGCTTCAGATCTTCAACGAAACCGCGACCGGCCCATGGGTTCTTGATCACCACGGCCAGGCCGACCATGGTCACCGGCTTGTCGGTGGCCTTGCCGCCTTCGATGCGGGTCTCTTCGGAGTAGGTGACGATCTTGCGGATTTCGAAACTCATGGGTGGCTCCTGGTGAGGGTTATCAGCTCTTGTTGTCTGATGGTATACCATAATATTTGTTGTGCAAGAGGGGGGTGGAAATTTCTCTTGCTGGGGAGGGACGGGAGGTTGCTAGTCGTAAGCTGCAAGTCGAAAGTCGAAAGTCGAAAGTCGAAAGCAGATCTGCTTTTGCTTTTGCTTTTGCTTTTGCTTTTGCTTGCAGCTTGCAGCTTGCAGCTTGCAGCTTGCAGCTTGCAGCTTGCCGCTAAAAAAGCCCGCTCGCGCAAGCCGCATGGGCCTACGGGAGCGGGCTGTGTCCCGCAATGTTTCAGGCAATGGGAATTCAGGCGAACGCCGGTACCACTTCCTTGATGAACAGTTCGAGGGACTTCTTCTTCTCGGCGTGGGGCAGGCTGTTGTCGCACCAGAAGCTGAACTCGTCGACACCCAGCTCCTGGTAATAGCGGATACGCGCGATGATCTCTTCCGGGGTGCCGATCATGGTGTTCTTGCGGATGTTCTCCAGCTGGAACGCCGGCACTTCGGCAAACTTGGACTCCGGGCTTGGCTCCAGGAAGCCGTTGACCGGGGTGGTCTTGTTGCCGAACCAGGCATCGAAGGTGCGGTAGAAGCGTGAAATGGCCTGGGCGCCGACCTTCCAGCCATCCGGCTCGGCCGGGCTGTGCACGTGGGTGTGGCGCAGCACCATCAATTGCGGGCGCGGTACGTCGGGGTTGTTGTCCAGGGCGGCCTGGAACTTGTTCTTCAGGTCGAGTACTTCTTCGTCGCCCTTCATCAGCGGCGTGACCATGACGTTGCAGCCGTTGGCCACGGCAAAGTTGTGCGAGTCCGGGTCGCGGGCGGCGATCCACATGGGCGGCGTAGCGTTGAACGGCTTCGGTACGCTGGTGGAAGTGGGGAATTTGTAGACTTCGCCGTCGTGGGCATAGTCACCTTCCCAGAGCTTGCGCACCACCGGCACCATCTCGCGCAGGGCCTTGCCGCCGTCGGTCGCCGGCATGCCACCGGCCATGCGGTCGAATTCGAACTGGTACGCGCCACGGGCCAGGCCCACTTCCATGCGGCCGTTGCTGATCACGTCGAGCAGGGCACATTCACCTGCCACGCGAATCGGGTTCCAGAACGGCGCGATGATGGTGCCGGCACCCAGGCGGATCTTTTCGGTGCGTGCCGCCAGGTACGCCAGCAATGGCATCGGGCTTGGCGAAATGGTGTATTCCATGGCGTGGTGTTCGCCGATCCACACGGTGCTGAAACCGCCGTCTTCGGCCATCAGGGTCAGTTCGGTCAGGTCTTCGAACAACTGGCGGTGGCTGACCTGTTCATCCCAACGTTCCATGTGTACGAACAACGAAAATTTCATGGGGCTTTCCTCAACGCTTGAAAGGGGCTGGCGCCAGGCAGGGGGGGCGCCAGCTGTCTCGATTCACAATGGGCTTCACGCCAAGGCCGGCAGGCTGGCCATCTTGCCGCGGCAGTACACCATCGGCCGCGGCGCTTGGGCTGGAACGATCAGGTTGTGCACCTTGCCGACCATGATGGCGTGGTCGCCACCTTCGTATTCGCGCCACAGTTCGCACTCGATGACCGCCGTGGCGCCGGCCAGGATCGGGTTGCCCAGCTCGCTGAGGGTCCACTCGATACCGTTGGCCTTGTCTTTGCCTTTCTTGGCGAACGCATAGGCGTGTGCCTGTTGCTCACCCGAGAGCAGGTGAATGGCGAAGCGCTTTTGCTTGATCAGTACCGGGTAGGAGTCGGAGCTGTAGTTGGGGCAGAACAGCACCAGCGGCGGCTCCATCGACAGGGAGGAAAATGCGCTGGCGGTCAGGCCGACGACCGAGCTGTCGTCGTCCAGGGTGGTGATGACGGTAACGCCGGACGGGAAGGAGCCCAGGACGTTCTTGTAGACGGTTGCGTCGATCATCGGGTTTACCTCTAAAAGGCTGCGGTGGTCCGCGGTTTTTATCGTTGATGTGTCTGATGGTATACCGTAATACCTATTTTGCAAGCAGAATTTTCAGCCGCACATTTTCACGATGAGCGGCGGAAAGCCACGGAATACGGGGCTTTGCTCGGTGTGGTGGTTTGTCGCAGGGGTTTTTCAAGCAGAACAGTGGCCGCTTTATCGTGCGGATCAGTGTTGTCAAAAGTTTGGAATACCATAATATGGTCCGCAGCTGAGAGGCCGCCTAGATGCGGTTTCCTTACAACGATAAAAACGACCTTTCGAGCTGAAAACCATGTCCCAACCGTCGTCGCAACACCAGTTTGTCGAGAATCACACGGTCGATTATGTGCCACCTGCCGAGCGCCATGGGAAGGCGCGCGACCTGTTCACCCTCTGGTTCAGCACCAACATTGCGCCACTGCCGATCGTCACCGGTGCGATGGTGGTACAGGTGTTCCACCTGAACCTGTTGTGGGGGCTGGTAGCCATCGTGCTGGGCCATCTTGTCGGGGGCGTGGTCATCGCCCTGGCCTCTGCGCAGGGACCGCAGCTGGGCATTCCGCAGATGGTGCAGAGCCGTGGCCAATTCGGCCGCTATGGCGCCTTGCTGATCGTGTTCTTCACGGCGTTGATCTATGTTGGCTTCTTCATTTCCAACATCGTGTTGGCCGGCAAGACCATCCACGGCATCAGCCCGAGCGTGCCGATGCCAGGGGCGATCGTGATCGGCGCCTTGAGCGCCACCGCCATCGGCGTGGTCGGCTACCGTTTCATCCACATCCTCAACCGTATCGGCACCTGGGTGATGGGCTCGGCACTGCTGGCCGGCTTCATCATGATGTTCATCCAGGACCTGCCTGCCGATTTCTTCAGCCGCGGCGCCTTCAACCTGTCGGGCTTCATCGCCACCGTCTCGCTGGGTGTGATCTGGCAGATCAGCTTCTCGCCTTACACCTCCGACTACTCACGCTACCTGCCGCGTGAAGTCGGCATTGCCAAGCCGTTCTGGGCGACTTATTTCGGCGCTACCCTGGGCACCATCTTGTGCTTCAGCTTCGGTGCGGTGGCGGTGCTGTGCGTGCCGCAAGGCACCGATGCGATGGACGCGGTGAAGCAGGCCACCGGCTGGCTGGGGCCGATCCTGATGGTGCTGTTCCTGCTCAACATCATCAGCCACAACGCCCTCAACCTGTATGGCGCGGTGCTGTCGATCGTGACTGCAATCCAGACCTTCATTGCCCAGTGGACCCCCAGCGTGAAGGTTCGGGTGATCCTGGCCTCGGTCATACTGCTGGGCTGCGGTATGGTCGCGCTGAACGCCTCGGCAGATTTCATCGGCCAGTTCATCGGCCTGATCCTGGCGCTGCTGTTGGTGCTGGTGCCGTGGGCCTCGATCAACCTGATCGACTTCTACCTGATCAAGAAGGGCCAGTACGACATCGCCTCGATCTTCAGTGCCGACGGTGGCATCTATGGCCGTTTCAATCACCATGCGATCGTTGCCTATGCCTGCGGCATCCTGGTGCAGCTGCCGTTTGCCAATACCTCTCTGTATGTCGGGCCGTACTCCAACCTGGTCGAAGGCGCCGACCTGTCCTGGCTGTTCGGCTTGCTGGTGACGGTGCCGCTGTACTACTGCCTGGCCACGCGCAGCAAGGCTGGCGAGAAGGCGGGGCGGGTTTTGAGTGTGAACGACTGATAGTCACGTGTGGCTGCAACAGGGGCTGCTTCGCAGCCCATCGCAGGCAAGCCAGCTCCCACAGGGGGCGCGCAAGCCCTGGAATGGAGGGCGTAGCACCCGCCAGGGCCATCGACCTGTAAGAAATTTCCGAACATGAAGCAAACTGCTTTAGTTCACCTCGCGCGGCGAATTATCCTACAGGTGCGTCAGAAGTCGCTACGTAGCCGGGAAAGCCCACCCTGAGATAACTTCCTTGCGTCGCCTTTTCAGGTGACCGGGCTTGAGACACCCGGACTACATGTGTTGGCACCGCTTCATGGCGGTCGTGCGCGGGCAGGCTTCGGCCTGGCCGGTATTCATGTGTCCCGGGTCTCAAACCGCGCACGACTGCCACCCAAATCCTTGAGACGGCGAGGGGGCAGTTCCTGGTTCGTTCAAGGGAGCTCAATCATGAAAAAGCTCGTACCCGATCCACCTGCCTCAGAACTTCTGCAACTCGACCCACCCAATCTCTTGTTTCAAGATCTTCCTAGCATCGAAGAATGTGAGCAGCTTCTCATTGCTTTGATTCATACCGTCAATCACACCACGACCGTCCTGATCGACAGCGGTCCCGGCCTAACTCGGGACGCCATGGGAATGAACATTCGTCTGCTGTGTAGGGCCATTCACGCGTTGTCGAACCACACCAGCACCCGCATCTTGGAGCAATGTCATGAGCGATGATCCAAGAAACTCCTTCACAGCGGGTTTGGAAACGTTCGATCTCTTCTGCCTGCGACCAAACGTGCCATTCAGTCATGCGTTCACGCAGTTGTCTGTGCTACTTGGCTGCATCCGTCACCTCACGACAGAAGCAGAGATGGAGAATGATCGGATTGCGGGTAGCGCTGCGCGTATTCTCAGTGAGATGGCGAAAGCGTTGATTGATGATATGGAGCGAGGGATGGGCCTTCAAAGAAGATAAATTCACCGGCCCGCCGCCAGGCCCTGCCGAAAGCCCAGCCCCTGCTTTGTAGGAGCTGGCTTGCCTGCGATGGGCCGCGATGCGGGCCCGGCTATTTCAGATCAGACCTTGAACTGTGCCACCATGCCATTCAGGTCCACGGCAAGGCGCGACAGGTCCTGCGCTGCCGCACTGGTCTGGTTGGCCCCCGCCGAGGTCTGCATGGCCAGGTCACGGATATTCACCAGGTTGCGGTCCACCTCACGGGCCACCTGCGCCTGTTGTTCCGAGGCACTGGCTATCACCAGGTTACGCTGGTTGATCGAGGCCATCGCTTCGGCAATCACCTCCAGCGCCTGCCCGGCGCCCTCGGCCACTTCCAGCGTGCCCGTGGCACGCCCCTGGCTGCTGTGCATCGCGGTCACCGCGCGCTCGGTGCCGTTCTGGATCCCGGCAATCATCTGCTCGATTTCGGCCGTCGACTGCTGGGTACGATGGGCGAGGGCACGAACTTCGTCCGCCACCACCGCAAAGCCACGGCCTGCCTCACCGGCGCGGGCGGCTTCGATGGCGGCGTTGAGCGCCAGCAGGTTGGTCTGCCCGGCAATTGCACCGATCACATCCAGCACCCGGCTGATCTCGTTGGCGTTGCTGGCCAGCTGTTCGATTTCGCTGGAAGTGCCGGTCACGTCCGCCACCAAGTGCTGGATGGAGGCCAGCGCCTGGTTGACCCGGTCGCGGCCATCGCGGGTAGTCTGGTCGGCACCTCTGGAGGCGTCTGCGGTGCTCACCGCATTGTTGGCCACTTCTTCGACCGCCGCGGTCATCTGGTTGACGGCCGTTGCCGCCTGGTCGATTTCGGCACTTTGCTGGTGCAGACCGCGGCTGGTGTCTTCGGTGACGGTGTGCAGCTCTTCGGACGCCGAGGCCAGTTGGTCGGACGAGGCGGCTATCTGCCGAATGGTGTCGCGCAGGCTGGTCTGCATGCGGCTCAACGCGCGCAGCAGCAAGGCCGGCTCGTCGCGGCCCACCACCTGGATTTCGCGAGTCAGGTCGCCGGTGGCCACGCGTTCAGCCACGGCTACGGCCTCGGCCAACGGCCGCACGATACTGCGGGTGAGCAGGGTGGCGATGGCGGCAAGCGCCAGAACAATCACCAACAGCGCGCCTATCAGCGCCTGGAACGCTTCGTCAGCCACATCGCTGCTGCGCTGCGAGGCTTGCTCGGCACTTGTGCCGTTATAGGCAATCAGCGCGGTCATGGCCTGCATCATGCTATCGGCGCTCTGGGTCAGCGGCCCGCTGATCAGTTGCCTGGCGTCGTCCATCCGCCCGCTGGTGAGCCCCTGCAGCACACGCCCCTGTACGTCGGAATACTGCTGATGGGCAGTCATGAAAGCGTTGAACAGGGATTGGTCATCGGTGGCAGCTACCATGCCAGCGTAATGCTTCAAGCCCTTGGAAAGCTCGATGTTGATGCTGTCCAGCATCTGCAGGTTGCGCTTGCGATCATCGCTGTTGTCGTCGAGCGCGGCACGTAACGTAAGGGCGCGGGCGCGGCCCAAGTCGGTGCTGATTCCACTGAGGGCTACCACTGCCGGCATCCAGGTCACCCGGATCTCGTCCGTAGCGCTGTCCATCTGCCGGGTTTCGTAAAGTGCGATCAGGCCCATCACCAGCACCAGAACGCCCAACAGGGTGAATGCGCTTGCTGCGCGAATGCCGATCTTCAAATTCCTTAACTGCATGAAGTACTCCTTGATGGTGGCGTGCAGGCCTCGAGAACGCAGGCGGCTACCGGTGTCACCGCAGTGGCGCCAGGCTCGGGATGCACCGCAAAGTCGATTGTAGGTCTCACCCTCTTTACTGTTTTTGGATGCGATGATGCCATATGGCCATCATTCTTGAACAGGCATTCAAGTTACGGGATCTGCTGATAAACCCAAGGAAAATTGTCGGTTTTATCCGGGAAATCAGCTTCAACGTGGCGTCTCGCAAGCCGGCTTGCGGCGCAGTAGAGCCGCTTAACGCCCTTCGTGGCCCCGCCGGTAGGCCCCTGGCTGTATGCCTACTGCCTTGGCGAAGGCCCGGGTAAAAGCGGCCACCGATTGGTACCCCACCTGTGCACCCACTTGCTCCACCGTGTTGCCCGCCTGCAGCAACCGGCAAGCATGGCGCATGCGCAACGCCAGCAGCACTTGCCCTGGCGACTGCCCGGCCAGCTCGCTGAAGCGTTTGAAGAAAGCCGAGCGCGACAACCCGGTGCAGGCCGCCATGCTCTCCAGTGTCCAGGCTTGGCCGGGTTGCTCGATCAGTTGCTCGAGCAACCCGGCGAACGCCGGCTGCCGAGCAAGCGCGATCAGCCCGCCCAGGGGCTGCCCGGCATGCACTTGCTGGCGCAGTGCATACAGAAAGAGCAAGTGCGTCAGGCGCTCCAGAAAGGTTTGCGAAGGCCCGGTTTGGCGTTGGCATTCGTCCAGGATCAGCCCGAACAACGCCGCCGCCGCGCTCCCGGCGGGGTCTTCGGCACGCAGCAGGATCCAGTCGGCCAGGCCCTCGACAATCAGCGAAGACAAACCCGACTGGAAGCGGAAGAAGCCACAGACCAGGCCGACCCCATCGCTGGCGGCGCTGTCCAGCGCCTGCATGGTTTGACGCGGTTGCGCACAGGCGCCTGTCGCGTCCTGGTCGCTGGACAGGCGATAACCCAGGTCGCGCAACAGGAATACGGCGTCGCCTTTTCTCAGGCACACCGGCTGCGCCTGGCCGTCGAGGTGCAGCCAGCAATCGCCCTGCACCACCAAGTGGAAGCTGGCATGGCCCATACCCTGGGTGCTGGCGTGCCAGCCGCCACAGTAGCGGCCGACATGAAACAGGCTGGCATCCAGCTCCAGGCCTTCTAATAACCAATCGACGAGCGCGGCGGACGAAATCATCTAATGCAAAGACTCAGGAGCAAGGAAAGGCGACTGATGAATATGGAGGGTACTTCTTATAACCACCAGACTGTAGTGACATCCATCAGGGAGACCACTCCATGTCCTCGCGCATTACCTTACACACCCTGGAAAGCGCCCCGGAAGCAGCGCGCCCGTTCCTTGAGAACGCGCAGAAGAATTCGGGCTTCATCCCCAACCTGCTCGGCGTGCTGGCCAACGCGCCAGCGGCACTGGAAACCTACGTGACCGTTTCGGCATTGAACGGCAAGTCCGACCTGAGCCTGGCCGACCGCGAAGTGGTGCAACTGATTGCCGCCACCCAACATGGCTGTGATTTCTGTGTGGCGGGGCACACCGCCGTGGCGTTGAACAAGGCCAAGCTGCCGCAGGAGGTGGTCGATGCCCTGCGGGCCCGCGGCGAGCTGCCCAATGCCCGTTACGAAGCCCTGGCCGCCTTCGCCCGCGAAGTGATCGCGACCCGCGGCAATGTGAGCCAGGCCACGTACCAGGCATTCCGGGATGCCGGCTTCAGCGAAGGCAATGCGCTGGAAGTGATTCTTGGCGTGAGCCTCGCAACCCTGTGCAACTTTGCTAATGTGTTCGCCCAAACGCCGCTCAATGACGAGCTTGGCAAGTACCGCTGGCAGCCCACTGCATGATCTGCCCCTGCTAGCGGCGGTACAGCGGTAGTTGTAGGAGTGGCCATGTGCCGCAAAGGGGCCGTTAGGCGGCCCGGCGTTCTCAAAGGAGCAAGACCATGCAGGATTGTGCATTTCGACAGTGGCTGGATGCCAATGCCGAGGCCATAGATCGGGGCCTGTGCGAGCCGCAGCACGTGCTGGCGCAAATCGCCGAATCGCAACTGCTGCGCGTGGGCGTCGACCCGGCCCTGGGCGGTACGGGCGGGCAGGTGACCGACGCCGTCGAGGCCATCGCTGCCATTGCCAGCCGCTCGCTGGCTGCCGCTTTCGTGAGTTGGGGCCAGCGCGCCTTTATCGAGTACCTGTTGCAAAGCCCCAACCAGCCGCTGCGCGCGCGCTTGCTGCCACAGCTGCTGGCCGGCGAGCTGGCCGGTGCCACCGGCCTGTCCAATGCCATGAAGTTCCTCTCTGGCATCGAAGCCCTGCAAGTGCGCGGCCGCCCGGCGGGCGATGGCTGGCACCTGGAGGGCCGCCTGCACTGGGTGACCAACCTGCGCAAGAGTGGGTTCGTGGTAGCGGCGGCCATCGAGGACGACGCGGGCGGTGCTCCGTTCGTACTGGCCATTCCTTCGGATGCCCAGGGCCTGCAACGTTCCGACGACTTGCAACTGATGGGCTTGCAGTCGAGCAACACCGCTGCCTTGGCCTTCCACCAGGTGCCGCTGGCACGTGACTGGTTGCTGCACGACAATGCCCGCGCGTTCCTGCCGCAGGTACGCCCCGCCTTCCTGGGGTTGCAGTGCGGCATGGCCATTGGCCTGGCGCGCCGGGCACTGGACGAAGTGCAGGCCCACCTGCAGGGGCGTGCCTCATTCCTGGACGAAGCCCGCCAGGTGCTCAGCGAGCGCCTGGAGAATACCGTCAGCGAACTCAAGCAAGGTTTGCTCGACGGCCGCTTCCTGCAACAACCGGCAGCTTTGTTCAAGCTGCGCATCACCCTGGCCGAAAGTGCCGCCGACGCGGTGCAACTGGAATTGCAGGCCAGTGGTGGCAAAGCCTACCTCAGCGAGTATGGCGAAGGTTTTGCCCGCCGCTGGCGCGAATCGGCGTTCGTGCCGATCGTCACGCCCAGCCTGGTGCAGCTGCGGGCCGAGCTGCACCGCCAGGCAGGCGGGGCATGAATGCAATGTTGCTCGAAGCCCGTGACATCAGCCTGGGCTACCCGGGCGAGGGCGGCTGGCAGCAAGTGCTGGCGCAGTTCGACCTGCAGCTGGGGCGCGGCGAGGTGGTGAGCATTCTGGGCCCCAGCGGCGTTGGCAAGTCCAGCCTGTTGCGGGTATTGGCCGGCCTGCAGCAGCCGGGTGGTGGCAGCGTGCGGCTGCATGGCCAGCCGCTGCAGGGCCCACACCCGCGCCTGGCGGTAGCCTTCCAGGACCCCAGCCTGCTGCCTTGGCTGAGCCTGGAGAAAAACGTCGCCTTCGGCCTGGACTTCGCCCGCCAGCCCAAGCTGGCGGCTGCCGACCGCCGTGCACGTATCGACCACGCTATCGCCGCCGTGGGCCTGGGCCACGCCCGCAGCCATTACCCGGCGCAGCTCTCTGGCGGCATGGCCCAGCGGACCGCGCTGGCCCGTTGCCTGGCACGGCAGCCGGAAGTGCTGTTGCTCGACGAACCGTTCGGCGCGCTGGATGAAGTCACCCGTGCCGACATGCAGCAATTGCTGCTGCAATTGATCGCCACCCACAACACGGCAGCGGTACTGATCACCCACGATATCGACGAAGCCCTGTTGCTGTCCGACCGTGTGCTGCTGCTGGGCGACCATCCAGCGCACATCCTCGGCCAATGGCAGATCGGCCTGCCGCAGCCACGCACGCAGCGGGTCGAAGAACTGGGCGCCCTGCGCATCGAAATCCTCAAGACGCTCCGGCGAGCAAGCCGCACGGTCGAACCCACCCCAACCCCACAGGCCTCGGAGGCTGCCCATGTGCATGGATGACTGCTGTTCCTCGTCTTCACGACGTGATTTTCTCAAGCTGGGCGCCATGCTCACCGCCGCCGGTGCACTGCCGTTGCTGTCGAGCCTGCAGGCCCGCGCCGCTGCCGAACCGGACGCGCCGGTACGTATCGGCTACCTGCCTATCACCGACGCCACGCCCTTGCTGGTGGCGCACAACAACGGCCTGTTCGAAGCCGAGGGTATCAAGGCCGAACGCCCGGTATTGCTGCGCAGTTGGGCACAGGTGATCGAGGCGTTCATCTCTGGCCAGGTGAACGTGATTCACCTGCTGTCGCCGATGACCGTGTGGGCGCGCTATGCCAGCAAGGTGCCGGCCAAGGTGGTGGCGTGGAACCACGTGGGCGGTTCGGGCCTGACCGTCGCCCCCGACATCACAGACA
Source organism: Pseudomonas sp. NBRC 111127 (assembly GCF_001320345.1). Taxonomy (NCBI): domain Bacteria; kingdom Pseudomonadati; phylum Pseudomonadota; class Gammaproteobacteria; order Pseudomonadales; family Pseudomonadaceae; genus Pseudomonas; species Pseudomonas sp. NBRC 111127. The sequence goes on from NZ_BCBD01000033.1 coordinate 14,538, forward strand.
TGAAGCAGTTGGGTGGCAAGACCGTGGCCATACCCTTCTGGTACTCGATCCATAACGTCGTGCTGCAGCAGATGCTTAACGACAACGGCCTGACACCGGTGTCGAAGCAGGCCAGTGCGGCATTGGCAGACAATGAAGTGAACCTGCTGGTGTTGCCGCCCTCCGACATGCCGCCGGCCCTGGCCAGCAAGCGCATAGCCGGTTACATCGTCGCCGAGCCGTTCAACGCCCTGGCCGAGAACCTCAAGGTTGGCCGCGTGCAGCGTTTCACGGGCGATGTCTGGCGCAACCATGCCTGCTGCGTGGTGTTCATGCACGAACACGACCTCGACAACCGCCCCGAGTGGTCGCAGAAGGTGGTCAATGCCATCGTCAAGGCCCAGCACTGGACCCGCGACCACCGCGCCGAAGCAGCAGCCTTGCTGTCGCGTGCTGGCGCCAACAAGTACACGCCCCATGACCCGGCGGTGCTGGCCAAGGTCCTTGCCCCGGCGGCCGAGGACCGTGCCGGCTACATCGCCAGCGGCGCTATTCGCCACCAGCAGTGGGACGAAAAGCGCATCGATTTCCAGCCTTACCCGTTCCCGAGCTACACCGAAACACTGGTCAAGCGCTTGCAGCACACCCTGATCGAAGGTGACCACGCGTTCCTCGCCGGCCTGGACCCGGCGCAGACTGCCCGCGACCTGGTGGATGACCGCTTCGTGCGTAACGCCATTGCCGCCGTGGGCGGGCCGTCGGTGTTCGGCATAGCCGACAACTACGAGCGCAGCGAGGAGTTCGCCGTCTGATGCGTACGCACGTAGTACATGCCGGGCTTGGCCTGGCCGGTTTGCTGGGCTTGCTGGCACTGTGGTGGGCCGGGGTCGCCGTGTTCGGCCAGGCCGATGGCCTGTCGGCCCGGTTTGCACCGCAGGCCACGTTGGCCAGCCTGGTCGAGCTGCTGGGGCAGGGCGAGGTCTACGGGCATATCTGGGTCAGCCTCAAGCGCATCCTGGTCGGTTTGTTGCTGGCGTTGCTGATCGGTGTGCCGTTGGGGTTGCTGGTAGGTAGCTACCGGCACCTGGAGGCGGCGACCACGCCGGCATTCCAGTTTCTGCGCATGATCTCGCCGTTGTCGTGGATGCCGGTGGTGGTGATGCTGATGGGCGTGGGTGACCAGCCGATCTACTTTTTGCTGGCGTTCGCCGCGTTGTGGCCGATCCTGCTCAACACCGCCGCCGGGGTGCGGCAACTGGACCCGCGCTGGCTGCAGTTGAGCCGCAGCCTGAGTGCCACGCGCTGGGAAACCTTGTGCAAGGTGATCGTGCCGGGGGTGATTGGCCATGTGCTGACGGGCGTGCGCCTGGCCATCGGGATCCTGTGGATCGTGCTGGTGCCCTGCGAAATGCTGGGCGTCAGTGCAGGGCTGGGCTATTTCATTCTCGATACCCGCGACCGCCTGGCGTACTCCGAGCTGATGGCCATGGTGCTGTTGATCGGTGTGCTGGGCTTTCTGCTCGATGCCCTGGCGCGCGGGCTGCACCGGCGCTGGGTGCATGGCTGAGCCGCCGGGCCGCGCCGAGCTTGAGCGGTGCGGCCCTGAGCGTTGTGCTTGACGGTGCGATCAGTGCACGTGCTGGCGCTGGCGCACACACTCCTGCGCCTGTGCGGTCAGCGCGTCCAGCCGCTCGTCGCGCATCTGCTCCGCTTCGATCATCGCATCCTCGCCTTGCTGGTTGAGCAGGTAGGTATGAATCTGCAGCACCTCGGCGGTCTGGTAGATGGGGGCGATGTCCAGGCGGCCGATCAGTGCCCCGCTGGCCTGGCCGGTGCTGCTCATCAGCACCTGCGGACCCTTGGCGGCCACCACCTGCATACCCATGGCTTCGAACCACGGTACCTGGTTGGCGAAGGCGTTCAGCTCGACGCAGGCATGGCGCGCCTGCAGGTCGCCCAGCAGCGCCCGGGCGATGCCCTGGCGGCGATGGCTGGCGCGTACGGCCATGAATGCCAGGGCACAGGCCTGCTCATCGTCCTCGGCGGGTAGCGACAAGGCAAAGCCCAGCAACTGGTCAGGCGCTTCGGCATCCAGTGCCAGGGTCAGTGCCACGGCCAGGCCGCGAGTGCCGTCCAGGGCTTGCAGGTACTGGTGCACCTCCATGCCGACGCCGTACTGGTACAGCGGGTACAGCGGGTTGTCTGCACTGATCGCGACACTGCTCAATTCACCGACGTTGTGAATCACCAGCTCGCGGATCTGGTTCTGGAAAGACTCGGGCGGCACGCTGTCAAGGCGGCTCAGGATGAACATCGGGGGGCAGGCTCCGGCGGTTGGATTGTACAGCCCGCACCGGGAGGGCGCGGGCTGTACAGTCTAACCGGTTTTGACCCATCAGCCGCGTGCCTGTAGTGCGCCGAGCATCAAGTCCAGGTTTTGCACCGCCGCACCCGACGCGCCTTTGCCCAGGTTGTCGAAGATGGCGGTGAGCAGCACCTGGCCGTGTTCAGGGTTGGCGTACAGCGCCAGGCGCAGGTCGTTGCTGCCGTTCAGGGTTTCAGGGTCGAGGTTGGCCGCGCCACCTTGTTGGTGCAGGGGCATTACCTGAACATGGCGGGCACCCTGGTAATGCTGTTCCAGGCAGGCTTGCAGCTGTTCGGCGCTGACCTGCCCGGGCAGCAGGCGCAATTGCAGCGGGATGCTCAGCACGATGCCCTGGCGGTAGGCGCCGTAGCCAGGCATGAACAGGGGCCGTGCCGAGAGCCCGGCGTGCTGCTGGATCTCGGGCACATGCTTGTGCGCCAGGTCCAGGCCGTACAGCTGCAAGGCCGGAGCTTTGTCGGCAGCGGGCTGTTCATGCCGTTCTACCGCCGCGCGGCCGCCGCCGGAGTAGCCGGAAATGGCGTGGATGTTCAGCGGGTAATCGGCAGGCAGCAGGCCGGCCTTGACCAGCGGGCGCAGCAACGCGATGGCGCCCGTGGGGTAGCAGCCGGGGTTGCTGACGCGCTTGCTTTGGGCAATGCGTTCGGCTTGTTGCGGGTCCAGTTCGGGCAGGCCATACACCCAGCCTGGGCTGGTGCGGTGTGCCGAGCTGGCATCGATCACCCGCACCTGCGGGTTGTGGATGGCGGCCACCGCTTCGCGCGCGGCGGCATCGGGCAGGCACAGCAGGGCGATGTCGGCGCTGTTGATCGCCTCGCCACGCCGTTGAGGGTCTTTGCGTTCGGCTTCGGGCAGGGTCAGCAGGCGCAAGTCGCTGCGGCCTTGCAGGCGAGCGTGGATCTGCAGGCCGGTGGTGCCTTGGTCGCCGTCGATGAAGACAACAGGGGTATGCATGGTCGGGGTCCGGGTTGGGGCGGGATGGCCTATGTTCGCGGGGGGCGTTGATAAAGAAAATTTGAATATCATGACCACCGCATTCAGCTTTTCTGAACGATGTGCTGGCCTTTTGGCGGTGAACCTGCCCCTGAAAGCTGCCTTGGCATTCAGCCGTCAGTCTTTGTTTTGTGAGGAAGCCGCAGCGACCATGCGCGAAATCAGCCTCGACCGCCTGCGTACGCTGGTGGTCATCAGCGACCTGGGTTCATTTGCCGAGGCGGCTCGCCAGCTCAACCTGGCACCGCCCACCATCAGCCTGCACGTGGCCGAGCTGGAGGCGCGCGTCGGCGCCCCGTTGCTCAACCGTACCCGCGGCCAGGTACGGCCCACGGCCATCGGTGAAACGCTGCTGGCCCGCGCCCGCCGCTTGCTGGCCGACGCGGACCTGGCGTTGGACGAAGTTCGCCGCCAGGTGCAGGGCCTTAGCGGCCGGGTACGCCTGGGGGCCTCGACCGGGGCCATCGCCCACCTGCTGCCACAGGCGTTGGCCGCCTTGCGGGTGGAGCATCCGGGGATCGATGTGCAAGTGCAGGTGCTCACTTCGCAAGCGTCGCTGGCGCGTTTGCGCGAGGGCACCCTGGATGTCGCGCTGGTGGCGTTGCCGCAGGTGGCGGTCAAGGGGCTGGCCGTAACACCCTGGCGGCGCGACCCGATCCTGGCCTACGTGCCGGCCGACTGGCAGCCCCCGGCCAAGGTCACGCCGGCCTGGCTGGCGCAACGGGCGTTGATCCTGAATGACAGCAGTACCCAGCTGTCGCGGGTGACTAACGAGTGGTTTGCGGCGGCGGGGTTGCACCCCGAGCCGCGTATCGAGCTGAACTACAACGATGCCATCAAGAAGCTGGTCGGTGCCGGGTATGGCGCGACGTTGCTGCCGCAGGAGGGGGAGGCCGCCGAGCTTGATCAGCGCATTGCCCACCGGCCGCTGCGGCCCGGGCTGTGGCGGCAGTTGGGTATCGCCTGCAGGGAAGGGCAGGTGGAGCGCGCTACCGCGTTCGTGCTGCAGGCGCTGGAGCGGCTGCGCCAGTAGCGCCCGCCAACGGTTTCAACCAACCGCTTCGTGCAGGGCCAGGCTCTGGCGCAATTGCGCCAGCATGGCCAGGCGCAGCGCCTTGGGGGCCTGCACGCGGATAGCGCCGGCCTGGGACAGCAGCCAGCTCATCAGCGCCCGGTTGTCGTCTACCGTGGCCACCAGCACTGCGCCACCGTCGGCTTGCGCAGTCAGTTGCATGTCGGCCGACAGCGGCGCCTGCTCCAGGCGCCGGGCAAGGGCGTCATCGACCCAGGCGCGCAGCTCCACCTGGGCCGCCGGGCATAGCGCGTCGGGTTGCAACTGGTGCGCTTGCTCCAGGCTCAGGCCCGGTTGCCAGTACCAGCCATAGGGCATGCCCTTGCTGTTGCATTGCAGCGGGAACAGGGCGGCCAGTTCGACCAGGTCGCGCTCTACGGTACGCTTGCTGGTGGTGTGGCCCACGCCGCTCAGGGCACGTTGCAACTGGGTGGAGCTCACGCCCGGGTGGCGGCCTGGCAGCAGCTTGAGCAATTGCCACTGGCGGGCAATGGTATGGCGGGTAGGGTGGCTGGGCAAAGGGTTCGTCCTTGAAGGCAGGCATCGCGCCGACCTGGGTGATGGCATTTAGCTATATATCAGCATACCCTTTCCCCTGATCGGATCCAAGTTGCACTACAAGGCGGCCAAGGCCACCGGCGCGTTGCGCGCGCTTAGCAGCGCCGGTGATGGCGCTGCAGGTCAGTCAAGGCGCTGTTGCAGCCCCTCGATGAACACCTGTTCGGCCCGGCTGAAGCGCTGGTCCCGGTTCCACAACAGGTGAATGTCCACATCGGCAATGCCCTCCAGCGGGTGCAGCTTCCACAGCAGCCCAGCTGCAACATCCGGCGCTACCACGTGCTCGGGCAGGCAGCCGATGCCGAACCCGGCAATTACCAGGCGGCGCACTTCCTCAAGGCTGGGTGACGAGGCCACGATGCGCCCGGCAAAGCCCTGCTGGTCGCGGAAAATGGTCAGTGGCGACAACATGCCGCCAATCTGGTCGCTGGTGAAGCTGACGAAGTTCTCCCGCTGCAAGTCGCCCTCTGCCTGGCCGAACAGTGCATGGTGCTTGCCACAGAAGAACGCGTAACGCTGGCGCAGGAACAGCCGTTGCTCCAGCCTGGGCTGGGCGCGCCGGTTCAAGCTCAAGCCTGCGCTGGCGGTTTTCTCTTGCAAGGCTGCGACGATGTCGGAGCTGCGCATCACGTCGATTTCCAGGTCCACCCGTGGGTGCTGGCGATGGAAGTCGGCGAGGAAGTCGTCGAAGCGGTCGCTGACGATGCGGCTGATCATCAGCAAGCGCACCTTGCCCACCAGTTCGTCGGTGGGCTGCGCCAGCAAACTGCCGATCTGCGACATCTGCCCGTACACCTCGCCGGCCAGTTGGAACAGCTGTTCGCCCATTTCGGTCAGCACGAAACGCGGCCCACGGCGGGCGATGAGTTGGCGGCCAAGCTGTTCTTCCAGGCGCTTCAAGGCCTGGCTGACTGCCGGCTGGGTGAGATGCAGGCGGGCAGCGGCGCGGCTGATGGACAGTTCCTGGCCAATGACGCGGAAGGTACGCAGCAGGTTCCAGTCGAGGCGGTCGTTGAGCAGGCGGTCAGACATGGCAAGGCTCTATGATAAGCAGGGTTAATAGTTGGAATAATAAATAGAAAATTGACTAATCATAGCCCTGGCCCGATAAATCACAGGCATCGAGGCCCACAAGCCAAGCGCCGCCAGAGCGCGACCGTGAATTCCCGTCACTCCTGCCAGAACAACAAGCAAAGGAGCCCCCATGAAGCCCGTCACTTGCGCCCAGCCACGCCGTGCCGCTGCCGCCGCTTTCATCGGTACCATGATCGAATGGTACGACTTTTACATCTATGCCACCGCCGCGGCCCTGGTGTTCGGTGCCTTGTTCTTCCCCTCCGATGACAGCCTGTTCAGCACCATGGCAGCGTTTGGCACCTTCGCCGTGGGCTTTTTCGCCCGGCCGCTGGGCGGAATCGTCTTCGGCCATGTGGGCGACCGTATCGGCCGCAAGAAATCGCTGGTCATCACCTTGCTGATGATGGGCATCGTCACGGTGTGCATCGGCCTGTTGCCGACCTATGCGCAAATCGGCGCCAGCGCGCCGGTGCTGCTGGTGCTGCTGCGCATCGTCCAGGGCATTGCGGTGGGCGGCGAGTGGGGCGGGGCCGTGCTGATGGCCGGCGAGCATGCCCCCAAAGGGCGGCGCAACTTCTTCGCCTCGTTCGCCCAGCTCGGCAGCCCGGCGGGCCTGATTCTGTCACTGCTGGCTTTTGGCGCGGTCACCCGCCTTCCGGAAGAAGACCTGATGAGCTGGGGTTGGCGCGTGCCGTTCCTGGCCAGCGCCTTGCTGCTGTTGGTCGGCCTGGCCATTCGCCTGGGGGTGAACGAGTCGCCCGAGTTCATCGCCAGCCGCGAGCAGGCAGAAACGGCCCGGCGCAAGGAGCAGGCCCCGGTCTTCGAGGTGCTGCGCAGCGCCTGGCGCCCGCTGTTGCTGTGCATCGGTGCCAACACCCTGGGCATTGCCGGGGTCTACTTCACCAATACCTTCATGATCAGCTACACCACCCAGCAGCTGCACCTGGAGCGCTCGCTGATCCTGGAGTGCCTGTTCTTCGTGGCGATCATCCAGTTTTGCGTGCAGCCCTTGGCTGCCTGGCTGTCGGAAAAGCTCGGCGCCACTCGCTTCCTGGCCTTGGTGGCCGTGCTGGCCATGGCCTCGCCTTACCCCATGTTCACCCTGGTCAGCTCGGGCCAAGGCCCTTTGATCGTGCTCGGCATCGGCTTGGCCGCTGCCTGCATGGCCTCGTTCTACGCGGTCATCGCAGGCTACGTCAGCGGCATGTTCGACACCCGTGTGCGCTATACCGCCATTTCCCTGGCCTACCAGGTGTGTGGCGCCATCGCCGGGGGCCTGACCCCGTTGATCGGCACCTGGCTGGCCCACCATTTCACAGGGCAGTGGTGGCCGATGGCAGTGTTCTACACGCTGATCGCCACCCTTTCGCTGGTCTGCGTGCTTGCCCTGGCGCGCCAGTACGCGCGCAGCCAGCAGCTTGAGCTGGCCTGAGCGAACCGATTCATTCTGGAGTACCTGCACATGTTGAAAAGCAATGGCGAACGCCTGTGGGCGAGCTTGATGGCCATGGCCGAAATCGGCGCCACCGCGCGCGGTGGCAGCTGCCGCCTGGCCCTCAGCGACGAAGACAAGGCTGGCCGTGAGCTGTTCAGCCACTGGTGCCGCGAAGCGGGCCTGACGCTGAGCGTGGATGCCATCGGCAACCTGTTCGCGCGCCGCCCTGGCACCGACCCCGATGCCGCCCCGGTGATGATCGGCAGCCACCTGGATACCCAGCCGGAGGGCGGCCGTTTCGACGGTGTCTACGGCGTGCTGGCCGGGCTGGAGGTGGTGCGCCGCCTTGACGAGTTGGGCATCAGCACCCGCAAGCCGCTGGAGCTCGCGGTGTGGACCAACGAGGAAGGCGCCCGGTTTACCCCGGCGATGTTCGGTTCGGCCGTGTTCACCGGCACCCTGGCGCTGGAGCAAGCCTTGGCCATACGCGATGCGCAAGGCATCAGCGTCGCCGACGCGTTGCAGCGTACCGGTTACGCTGGCCAGCGGCCGCTGGGCGGGCCGGTGGATGCCTATTTTGAAGCGCATATCGAGCAAGGCCCGATCCTTGAAGATAACGCCAAGGCCATTGGTGTGGTCAGCGGCGGCCAGGCTATTCGTTGGCTGGATGTGACCGTTGAAGGCATGGCCGCGCACGCCGGCACCACGCCGATGCCGTTGCGCAAGGACGCTTTGTACGGTGCGGCGCAGATGATTCAGGCGCTCGAGCGGCTGGCGGCAGACTATGCCCCCGAGGCGCTGACCACTGTCGGCGAGCTGACCATCGCCAAGTCGTCACGCAACACCATCCCCGGGGTGTTGCAATTCACGGTAGACCTGCGCCACCACCGCGATGAAACCATCGAGGCCATGGAACGCGACCTGATCCTGGCGCTGCAGGCCATCGCCCGCCAGCGCGGTTTGCAGGTGCGTATCGAGCGGCACTGGGTCAGCCCGGCCACGCCGTTTGACGTGGACTGTGTGGCCGCTGTTCAGCAAGCGGTGGATGCCCTGGGTTATGCGCAGCAGTCGATCGTCAGTGGCGCTGGGCACGATGCCATCCTGTTGGCCCGCTATTGCCCGACGGCGATGGTGTTCATTCCCTGCATCGGCGGCCTCAGCCACAACGAAGCCGAGGATGTGCTGCCCGACGATGCCCGCCAGGGTGCCGATGTATTGCTCAATGCCGTGCTGGCCCGCGCCGGCCGTGTCGAACCAGGAGAAGCCTGATGCGTTGCTACTTCCACCCTGAACAATTGCTGCACCACCCGCGCAGCTACTACTCGCGTGGCGCCATGCGCACCCCCCAGGAAGTGCCCGAGCGCGCCCAGCGCCTGTTGCAGGCTGCCAAGGACCTTGGCTTCGACATCCGCCAGCCAGAGGATGCTGGCCTGCAGCCGCTGGCGGCGGTGCATGGCGAGGCCTACCTGGCCTTCCTCGAAGAAGCCCATGCGCGCTGGAAGGAAGTGCCCGAGGACTGGGGCGACGAGGTCATGTCCAATATCTTCGTGCGTGAGCCCAACGCCTTGCGTGGCATTCTCGCCCAGGCCGCGCGCTACCTGGCCGATGGCAGCTGCCCGGTAGGCGAGCGTACCTGGCATTCGGCCTACTGGTCCGCGCAGAGCGCGGTAGCTGGCGCCAAGGCCATTGCCGAGGGTGAGCCCGCGGCCTACGCGCTGTGCCGGCCACCGGGGCACCATGCGCGGTTCGATGCGGCGGGTGGCTTCTGTTACATCAACAATGCTGCCGTCGCTGCCCAGGCCTTGCGCGGCCGCTACAGCCGGGTGGCGGTGCTCGACACCGACATGCACCACGGGCAAGGCATCCAGGAAATCTTCTACGACCGGCGCGATGTGCTGTATGTGTCGGTGCACGGCGACCCGACCAACTTCTACCCAGGCGTGGCCGGGTTCGAGGACGAGCGCGGCCGTGGTGAGGGGGAGGGGTACAACCTGAACCTGCCGATGCCCCACGGCGCCAGCGAAGCGGACTTCCTGAGCCGGCTGGACACCGCACTGGCTGCGGTGAAGGATTTTGGTGCGCAAGTGTTGGTGTTGTCGCTGGGCTTCGACATTTACGAGCTGGACCCCCAGAGCAAGGTGGCGGTGACGACCGAGGGCTTTGCCGTGTTGGGTGAGCGTATCCGCGCGTTGCGCTTGCCATGCCTGATCGTGCAGGAGGGCGGGTACCATCTGCAGAGCCTGGAGGCGAACGCTCGGGCGTTTTTTGCTGACATAGCGGATTGGCGGTAAGTGCTACCAGGCTTTCTGTTTCGCGGGTTTACCGGCGAACAGGGTATACCGGCAAAGCGCTATGTCAGGCAGAACTCGGCCCGCAGGCCCGGCCCTTTCGCGGGCACGCCCGCTCCCACACGTACTGAGCACACCTCAAGTTCACACGACCGGTATCGCTTACAGCCCAGCCCGACGCACATGCTTGACCAACACTTTCTCCAGCAACTCCCACATCGCCGGGTCGGTGCTGAACGCCACGTTGAAGCGCATCCAGCCGGTGGCTTTGGCATCGACCATGAACAACTGCCCAGGCCCGAGCATGATCCCTTTCTCCAGCGCGTCGTCCAGCAATGCCGCGCTGTCCGGGAGCGCCGGATGGCGGGTCCAGATGTACATGCCTTCGTCGGATTCGATGAACAGTTCAAAGCCCAATCGATGCAGATGCCGGCCAACTTCCTGATGCGCCTCGGCCAGGCGCTGGCGCAGACGCTTGAGGTGCTTGCGCCAGCGGCCGTCGATGACCGCGGCATAGACCACACGCTCCATCACCTGCGATGTGGTCAGGCCCGAACGCATTTTCAGCTGCAGCAGCTTCTGCATCAGCTCGGGGTTGGCCAGCATGTAGCCGACGCGCACATTGGGCGAAATGCTCTTCGAGTAGCTGCCTACGTACACCACCTGCTGCAGGTGGTCGAGGCTGGCCAGGCAGGGCTGCGGCTCGGCGACCATGTCGGCGTACAGGTTGTTCTCGACCAGGCGGAAGCCGTGCTGGCTGGCCAGCTGCAACAGCCGGTGCAACTGCGGCAGCGGGGTGCGCGAGCAGGTCGGGCTGTGCAAATGCGGCTGGGTGAAGAACGCCGTCGGGCGGTGATGGGCGAGCAACTGCTCCAACTGGTTCAGGTCGTAGCCCGCCGGGGTACGCGGGACGCCGACCAGCGTCGCGCCCTGGGTACGCAAGATGCTCATCAGGTTCGGGTAGCCCGGGTCGTCCACCAGTACCACGTCCCCCGGCCGGACTAGCGTGCGTGCGGCCAGGTCCAGCGCCTGGCTGGCGCCGTGGGTCAGCATCAGCTGCGCCGGGTTGGCGACGATCGACAATTCCTGCTGCAGGTTCTGCGCGGTCAGTGCACGCAACTCCGGCAGGCCCATGGGGTCGCCATACCCCGACAGTTCCAGCGGGCTGCCGGCCACCTGGCGCAGGCCACGGCGCAGGCCCTCTTCGTACATCCAGTCGTTGGGCAGCCAGCCACATCCGGGTTTGTAGGGCAACTGACGGATCTCGAAGATCTGTTGCAGGTACCACTCGGAGTTGAACGTTGGTCGACTGGTGTCGGCCTCGGCGTTGTGCTGCTCCAGCAGCTCGGCTGCCGCGCGGTTGACGAAAAAACCTGCATTGCCCCGGCTTACCAGCAAGCCCTGGGCCACCAGGCGATCGTATGCCTCGACCACGGTGAAGGTACTCACCGAGTAGCTCGCGGCAAAGGCGCGAATCGAGGGCACCTTGGCGCCAGGCTTGAGGGTCTGGTTATCGATCAGCTCGCGCAGCGCGTCGATGATCTGGTTCACCAACGGGGTCGAGGAGTCTGGATGTAGTTCGAACATTCGGGGCCTTCAGGGTGCGTATCGCCAGGCAATTGCAGGGTGTACTGCATAGGCGACCTGTACAGTGCAGTGCGAGTTTGATGCCACTGTGCATGGCTCTCTGCGTCGGACATTTTTACATTAGGTGTCAGATATCGCCACCAATAGCATGTTCAGTTCGCGCCAGGCGCCAGCCCTGGGGCGCGTCAGCAGGCCGCCATGGAAGGCCTGCGTGTGTTCGCGCGCACCATCCTGCCCGCATTAGCACTGATGTACAGGTGAAACCGCCAGCCATCGGGGTTTCACGGTTTTCCTTGGATAAAAAGAAGCACGGGGTACACAACTGATGGACGCAACATCCACTACCACCACCGCGAAAAGCGGGCACGAGAGCAAGCTCAGTGCCTCGCTGAAGTCGCGCCACCTGACGATGATGTCGATCGCCGGGGTTATCGGCGGCGCCTTGTTCGTCGGTTCCGGCAGCGTGATCCACAGCGCCGGCCCAGCCGCTGTCCTGGCCTATCTGGCGGGCGGCATCCTGGTGGTGCTGATCATGCGCATGCTGGGTGAAATGGCGACTTCCTCGCCTGATACCGGCTCGTTCTCCACTTACGCAGACCGCGCCATCGGCCGCTGGGCCGGCTTCACCATTGGCTGGCTGTACTGGTGGTACTGGGTCATTCTCATGGCCTGGGAAGCTTACGTAGCCGGCAAGATCCTGCATGGGTTCTTCCCGGATGTGAGCGTCAACGTGTTCGTGCTGGCCACGACCCTGTTGCTGATCACCGTCAACTTCTTCAACGTCAAGCACTACGGTGAGTTCGAGTTCTGGTTCGCCCTGATCAAGGTGATCGCGATCGTCTGCTTCCTGATCGTGTGTACCGCTGCGGTAACCAATGTCTGGCAATTCGGTGAAGTGCGGGGCATCAGCCACCTCACCGCCGAAGGGTTCATGCCCAACGGCATTACCACGGTCATTGGCGCCTTGCTGGGGGTGATGTTCGCCTTCCTCGGCGCAGAAATCGTCACCATTGCCGCTTCCGAAGCCAAAGACCCGGCCGCACAGATCGTCAAGGCGACCAACTCGGTGGTGTGGCGGGTGTGCCTGTTCTACGTCGGTTCGATCTTCCTGATCGTCTGCCTGGTACCGTGGAACGACCCGCACCTGGGGGTTTCCGGCTATGGCGCCTACCGCCGTACCCTGGAGCTGCTGGGCGTGCCGTACGCCGAACTGCTGATGAACTTCGTGGTACTGACCTCGGTCAGCAGCTGCCTGATCTCGGGCCACTACACCGCTTCGCGCATGCTGTTCTCGCTGGCCCAGCGGGGCGATGCACCGTCGTTCTTCAAGATCACCCGCGCCGGCACCGGTGTACCGGTGTACGCGATCATGGGTTCGTGCGCGGTGGCCGTGGTCTGCGCGCTGATCAACTTCAGCGAGACCCTGCGCCCCAAAGACGTGCTGGAAACCCTGATGAACACCACTGGCATGATTGCCCTGCTGGTGTACCTGGTGATCGCTTTCTCGCAGCTGCGCATGCGCCGCAAGCTGATCGCCGAGGGCAAGGAAGTGCGCCTGAAGATGTGGCTGTTCCCTTGGCTGACCTACCTGGTCATCGCCTTCATCGTGGCGGCACTGGTCACCATGGCCTTCATGCCTGACTACCAGATCCTGGTGATCTCCACCGGTGTGGCGGCGGCCATCGTGGTGGCCATGGGTGTGGTGCACCAGATCCGCTCTGGCAGCAAGCAGCACTAAGCGTCACTCGCGCTTGGAAACGGCCGGCTCCCGTGGGGACCCGGCCGTTTCGCGTTGTTGGGCCTGGGTTTTTTCGGCGGGCATGTGAAAGCCCTGGTTCATCCACGGTGAGCCGAGCAGGGCGGCGGCCGCGATCAGGGCCAGGATGGCAATGGCGATATAGGTTTTCAGGTGGCTGCGCATACAGCAGATGACCCTGCACCCAGCCAGACAGTTCATTGCGTGTGCCGCAACGAACGCGCCGGCCGCCACATGGCGTATGCTCCACCTATCACCCGCCTGGAGGAGCTGCACATGGCCTGGTCCGCCACCCAGTATTCGCTGTTCGAAGACGAACGTACCCGCGCCGTGCGCGACCTGCTGGCCGCCGTGCCGTCACGCCCGGTACGCCACGCCACCGACCTGGGTTGCGGCCCTGGCAACTCCACCGAGGTACTGCTGCAACGTTACCCCGATGCCCAGGTAATGGCGCTGGACAGCGACCCGGACATGATCGCCAAGGCCCGGGAACGCAAACGCCTGTGCATCCCCCGGGTGCGCACGGTGGTTGCCTACATCAGCGGCTGGTCGGCCCCGGAGCCGCAGGACCTGATCCTTGCCAATGCCTCGCTGCAGTGGGTGCCCGAGCATGCCAAGCTGTACCCGCACCTGGTGCGCCAGTTGAGCGAAGGCGCCAGCCTGGCGGTGCAGACCCCGGACAACCTCGATGAGCCGGCCCACCGGCAATTGCGCGAGATTGCCAGCCAGGGCCCGTGGGCCGCGAAGTTCGCCGACCTGCAACTGCCGCCCCGGCACGGGGCGGCCTTTTACTACGACCTGCTCAGCCCGCTGTGCGCGCGGGTCGATGTGTGGCGTACCACCTATCACCACCCGCTGGTGGGCGGCGCCGAGGCGGTGGTGGAGTGGTTCAAAGGCTCGGCTTTGCGCCCTTACCTGGCCAGGCTCGATGAGCGCGCGCAGGGTGATTTCCTGCAGATGTACCTGCAGGCCATGCAGCGCGACTACCCGCCGGCCAGCGATGGCAAGGTGCTGTTGCCGTTCCCGAGGCTGTTCGTGATCGCTACCCGCTAGGGGCAGTTCAGCGCCAGGCGGCTGCCAGGGCGGCAGGCAAGCGGATCGAGGCTGATGAGATTTCTTGTCGAACCCATGCGCGAGGGCGTATAAACTGCACCCACTTTTGGCCGGTCGCTTCCTGAACCGGCCGCTGAAACAAAGAGAGTCGACATGGGCGCACAGTGGAAAGCCAAGCATAGAGAAACAGCTGCCAATGCCAAGGGCAAGATCATGGGCAAGCTGGCCAAGGAAATTCAGATTGCGGCCAAATCTGGCGCCGACCCGGACATGAACCCGCGCCTGCGTCTGGCCATCGTCCAGGCCAAGAAAGCCTCGATGACCCGTGAAACCCTGGAACGCGCCATCAAGAAAGGCGCTGGCCTGGACGGCGAGGCCGTGCAGTACCATGCCGTCAGCTACGAAGGGTTTGCCCCGCACCAGGTGCCGCTGATCGTCGAGTGCCTCACCGATAACGTCAACCGCACCGTTGCGCAGATCCGCGTGCTGTTCCGCAAGGGCCAGCTGGGCGCCAGCGGTTCGGTGACCTGGGACTTCAACCATGTCGGCCTTATCGAAGCCACCCCCGAAGGCGATGCCGACCCGGAAATGGCCGCGATCGAAGCCGGCGCCCAGGACTTCGAAGAAGGTGAAGAAGAGGGCTCGACCCTGTTCATTACCGACACTACCGACCTGGACGCGGTGCAGAAGGCCCTGCCCGAGCATGGCTTCACCGTGACCTCGGCGAAAATCGGCTATACCCCGAAGAACCCGGTAAGCGCGGCCAGCCTGAGTGCTGAAGCGCTGGCTGAGGTTGAAGCGTTCCTCGAAGCGATCGACGAGAACGATGATGTGCAGAATGTTTATGTTGGTCTGACCGACTGATCTGTGCAATCGGGGCCGCTTTGCGGCCCATCGCGTCGCAAGGCCGCTTCTGTAGGCGCGGCCTTGTGTCGCGAAACGAGGGCAAAGCCCCTCGCAGCGGTCCGGAGCCGAACCCGATGAACCCCACCTTCGCCTCCCTCAGCCTCGCCCACCTGCGCACCCTCGACCACCTGCTGCAGCTTAAGAACCTCAGCCATGCTGCCGAGCGCCTCGGCGTCAGCCAGCCGGCCCTGAGCCGCCAGCTGGCCCTGCTGCGCGAAGCGTTCGGCGACCCCTTGCTGGTCCGCCAAGGCCGTGGCTACGTGCTCAGCGAACACGCCGAAACCTTGGTCGAGCCCCTGCGACAAGTGCTTGAAGAGCTGCAGGCCCTGCGTCAGCCTGCAGTCTTCGACCCGGCCCGCTGCGAGCGGCGCTTCTGCCTGGCTGCCTCGGACTACGTGGCCGAACACATGCTGCCGTTGCTGGTGGCTGCGCTGGAACAGGAAGCGCCGGGAGTTTCCCTGGAATACCGCACCTGGCAGGCCGGCCAGTACGCCTTGCTGGCCAGCGGCGAGATCGACCTGGCGACCACGCTGTTCGACGAGTCGCCACCCAACCTGCACGGGCGCCTGCTGGGTGAGGACCGCGCGGTGTGCCTGATGCGCCGCGATCATCCGCTGACGGCGCAAGCCACCCTCAGCCAGGCGGACTACCTGGCGCACAAGCACGTGCGGATTTCCGGTGGCGGCGACAAGGACAGCTTCATCGACCGCCACCTGCGCGCCCAGGGCCTGCAGCGGCGGGTCAGCCTGGAGGTGCCGTTCTTCTGCGCCACGGTCAAGGTGGTTGCCGGCAGCCAGGCCGTGGCCACCGTCCCCGAGCACATCGCCCGGCAACTGAGCCGCTTGCATGGCCTGGCTTGGCGGCCGCTGGGCTTTATCGACCATAGCCAGCGCTACTGGGTGGTGTGGCACCAGCGTTTGCAGGCGTCGGCCGAGCACCGCTGGTTACGCAACCGGGTATTCGAGTTGTGGCGCCAGTCGCAGTTCGGCGTGCAGGGTGGGCATGCGCGTTTGCCATAGCAACTATGCGTGACATGGGGTTATTCGTCTGGGCATAGGCGCCTAGACTGGGGGCATTGTGTTGCCTGTGCTGGCCCTGTCCAAGCCAGCGTCCTGTTCTGTAGGCGCTGGCTTGCCTGCGATAGGGCCATAACAGGCTACGGATGACCCAAAGGAGAGCCCGCGTGACCCCCGAACAATTCCGCCAATACGGCCACCAGCTGATCGACCTGATCGCCGACTACCGCCAGACCGTGGGCGAGCGCCCGGTCATGGCCCAGGTCGAACCCGGTTACCTCAAGGCCGCCTTGCCAGGGCAAGCCCCCCAGCAAGGTGAACCCTTCGAGGCCATTCTCGACGACGTCAACGCACTGCTCATGCCTGGCCTGTCCCACTGGCAGCACCCTGACTTCTATGGCTACTTCCCCTCCAATGGCACCTTGTCCTCGGTACTGGGTGACTTCCTCAGTACCGGCCTGGGTGTGCTGGGCCTGTCATGGCAGTCCAGCCCGGCCCTGAGCGAACTGGAAGAAACCACCCTCGACTGGCTGCGCCGGTTGCTGGGTTTGTCCAGCCAATGGAGCGGGGTCATCCAGGACACCGCCTCGACCAGCACCCTGGTGGCGTTGATCAGCGCGCGCGAACGCGCCACCGGTTACGCTTTGGTGCGGGGTGGCCTGCAGGCCGAAGCCAGGCCATTGATCGTGTATGTCAGTGCCCACGCCCACAGCTCGGTGGACAAGGCCGCGCTGCTGGCCGGCTTCGGGCGTGACAACATTCGCCTGATCCCCACCGACGAACACTACGCGCTGCGCCCGCAGGCCTTGCAGGCAGCCATCGAGCAGGACCTGGCTGCCGGCAACCAGCCCTGCGCTGTCGTGGCCACCACCGGCACCACCACCACCACAGCCGTGGACCCGCTGCGCCCGATCGGCGAAATTGCCCAGGCCCACGGCCTGTGGCTGCACGTCGACTCGGCCATGGCCGGTTCGGCGATGATCCTGCCGGAATGCCGCTGGATGTGGGACGGCATCGAGCTGGCCGACTCGGTGGTGGTCAACGCGCACAAGTGGCTGGGCGTGGCGTTCGATTGCTCGATCTATTACGTGCGTGACCCGCAGCACCTGATCCGAGTGATGAGCACCAACCCCAGCTACCTGCAGTCGGCAGTGGATGGCGAGGTGAAGAATCTGCGTGACTGGGGCATCCCGCTGGGGCGCCGGTTCCGTGCGTTGAAACTGTGGTTCATGTTGCGCAGCGAGGGCGTGGAAGCGTTGCAGGCGCGGCTGCGACGCGACCTGGACAATGCCCGTTGGCTGGCAGGGCAGGTCAGCGCTGCGCAAGGTTGGGAGCTGTTGGCGCCCGTGCAGTTGCAGACCTTGTGCATTCGTCATCGGCCGCAGGGGCTGGAGGGCGAGGCGTTGGACACGTACACCCAGGCTTGGGCGCAGCGGCTCAACGCCAGCGGCGATGCCTACGTGACCCCGGCGACGCTGGATGGCCGCTGGATGGTACGGGTGTCGATCGGCGCCTTGCCGACCGAGCGGGGCGATGTGGAGCGGCTGTGGGCGCGCTTGCAGGGCGTGGTTCAGGGCTGAAATGGCTGGGGCCGCTTTGCGGCCCCGCGCCTGTCAGTGGCTTACCGCCTGGACGCTGCCTTTACGGCTGGCTTCATAGGCTTCCTTTTCCATCGGCTTGGCCTGCGGGTTACCCAGGTCTTCCATCGCCAGGCGATGGGTTTCCGGGGCAATGTAGGCCGCCAGGGCACACACGCAAGTGATGAAGAACGCCAGCCCACCGACCACCAGCGGGATGTTGTCCGAGCCGGGTGGCGCAACCAGGGCGAACAGCGCCGGCAACATGGCGGTCAGCATGGTGCCGATGTTCTGCGCAATGGCCATGGCCGAAACGCGGTAGCGGGTTTGGAACAACTCAGGGTAGAAGCTTGGGAATACCGCGTTGTAACCCTGGTAGACCATGCCCCACATGACGATTGAGGTGATGAATGCCAGTGGCACGTTCTGAATGCTGATCGCATACAGGTAGACGAACGCCAGCAGGCCCGAGCCCAGGCAACCCGCAATCATGGTCGGGCGGCGGCCGATCTTGTCCGACAGGTTGCCGACGAACGGAATCACCAGCACCGCGACGATGTTGCCGACCACGGGGATCCACAGGTAGACGCTCTTGTCGAAGCCGATGCCATAGGCCGGCTGCACCGCGTAGGCCGCACCGAAGATGGTGGCGACTACCGGAATCACGTTCATCAGGGCCATGAACATGACCAGCACCATGTGCTTCCAGCTGTGGCGGAACGCTTCGCTGATCGGCGACTTGGCCACTTTGTCCTGTTTCTCTTCCTTCACGAATGCCGGGGTTTCGTGCACTTCCTTGCGGATGATGAAACCGGCGATCAGCACGATGGCGCTCATCAGGAAGGGAATCCGCCAGCCCCAGTCATTGAAGGCCTCGCTGGGCATGAAGTACGCCAGTGGCAGGAAGACCGCCGCTGCCATGACCTGGCCCGCCTGTACCCCCTGCAGGGTGAAGCTGGCGTAGTAGCCCCTTCGGCCGAAGGGCGCGTGCTCCATGATCATCGAACTGGCGCCGGAGATTTCCCCGGCCACGGCGAAGCCCTGGATCAGGCGCAGCACCACCAGCAAGGCCGGTGCCAGGAAGCCGATGTCGTGGTAGGTGGGCAGCAGGCCCACGGCCATGGTCGACAGGCCCATCAGGAACATGCACAGCAGCAACACGTTCTTGCGGCCACGGGTATCACCCCAGTGGCCCAGTACGAAGGCGCCCACTGGGCGGGCCAGGTAACCCACGCCATAGGTGGCCAGCGAAGCGATGATGGCCATTTTCGGGTCGGTATTGGGGAAGAATATCTGCGGGAAAATCAGTGCAGCGGCCTGGGCATAGATGAAAAAGTCGTAGTACTCGAGTGCCGAGCCTATCCATCCACTGGCGGTCGCTTTTTTTGCTTGCGAGCTGGAGTGAGCCATCGTTGTCTCCGTTGTTATTGTTGTTTGCGCAGGTTCCGCCAGGGGTGTTTGCCAAGGCAGGAGGCAGCGGTCGGTGTGCCTGCGTCTGTGGGTCATGTTGACCACGGGCCAGTTGACTGGCAATTCGCTAAAACGGGTTTTGTGCGATAATCGAACGCAAAACTAACCATTCCGTACAAAGAGATTGAAGCAGCGACTCTACCTGCGAATAATCGATCGTGCCATAAACTGTGACAGGTCTTTCTGCCTGTCTGGCACTGTATACCTTCCAAACAACAAGGAACTCCCGCCATGCAGCGTTCGATCGCTACCGTGTCCTTGAGCGGCACCCTGCCGGAAAAGCTCGAAGCCATCGCCGCCGCCGGTTTCGACGGCGTCGAGATCTTCGAAAATGACTTGCTCTACTATGCCGGCAGCCCCCGCCAGGTGCGGCAGATGTGCGCCGACCTGGGTATTGCCATTACCTTGTTCCAGCCGTTTCGTGATTTCGAAGGCTGCCGCCGCGACCGCCTGCAGAAAAACCTGGACCGCGCCGAGCGCAAGTTCGACCTGATGCAGGAGCTGGGTACCGACCTGGTGCTGGTGTGCAGCAACGTCCAGGCCGATGCCCTGGGCGATGAACAGGTGCTGGTCGACGACCTGCGGCTGCTTGCCGAACATGCCGGCAAGCGTGGCCTGCGTATCGGTTACGAAGCGCTGGCCTGGGGCCGCCACGTCAACACCTACCAGCAGGTCTGGAACCTGGTGCGCCAGGCTGACCACCCGGCCCTCGGGGTGATCCTCGACAGTTTCCATACCTTGTCGCTGAAGGGCGACCCGCGCGCGATCCGCGACATCCCTGGCGACAAGATTTTCTTCGTACAGATGGCTGACGCACCGATCCTGGCGATGGACGTGCTGGAGTGGAGCCGCCACTTCCGCTGCTTCCCGGGGCAAGGCGAAATGGACATGGCCGGCTTCCTTGCGCCGATCCTGGCCACCGGCTACCGTGGCCCGCTGTCGCTGGAAATATTCAATGACGGCTTCCGTGCAGCGCCCACCCGGCAGAACGCCGCCGACGGCCTGCGCTCGTTGTTGTACCTGGAAGAGCAAACCCGGCTGCGCCTGGAACAGGAAAATACCCCGATCGAGCCTGGCGTACTGTTCACCCCACCCGCGGCCAGTCGCTATGACGGCGTCGAGTTCCTGGAATTTGCGGTCGATGAGGCCGTTGGCGCGCGCCTGGGCAGTTGGCTGAAGCGGCTGGGCTTCGCCGAAGCGGGCAAGCACCGCAGCAAGGAAGTGCAACTGCTGCGCCAGGGCGATATCAACATCGTGCTGAACGCAGAGCCTTACTCCTTTGGCCACAACTTCTTCGAAGCCCATGGCCCGTCATTGTGCGCCACCGCGCTGCGGGTCAAGGACCAGCAGGCTGCGCTCAAGCGTGCCACTGCCTACCGTGGCCAGCCGTTCCGCGGCCTGGTCGGCCCCAACGAGTGCGAGGTGCCGGCGGTACGCGCACCGGATGGCAGCCTGTTGTACCTGGTAGAGCAGGGCACCGCCGGGCATACGCTGTATGACACCGACTTCAGCCTGGACCCGAGCGTGAGCGCCACCGGTGGCCTGCGCCGCATCGACCACATGGCCCTGGCGCTGCCAGCCGAGTCGCTGGACAGTTGGGTGTTGTTCTACAAGAGCCTGTTCGATTTCGCCGCCGACGACGAGGTGGTGCTGCCCGACCCGTACGGCCTGGTCAAGAGCCGCGCCCTGCGCAGCCAGTGCGGCACCTTGCGCCTGCCGTTGAACATTTCGGAAAACCGCAACACCGCCATTGCCCATGCGCTGTCCAGCTACCGCGGTTCCGGGGTGCACCATATTGCCTTCGATTGCGACGACATCTTCAGCGAAGTGGCGCGCGCCAAGCTGGCCGGTGTGCCGTTGCTGGAAATTCCGCTGAACTACTATGACGACCTGGCGGCGCGCTTCGATTTCGACGACGAGTTCCTCAGCGAGTTGGCTTACTACAACGTGCTCTATGACCGCGATGCCCAGGGTGGCGAGCTGTTCCACGTGTACACCGAGCCCTTCGAAGAGCGCTTTTTCTTCGAGATCATCCAGCGCAAGGGGGGTTATAGCGGCTACGGTGCGGCTAACGTCGCGGTGCGCCTGGCGGCCATGGCCAAAGCCCGGAGCGGCGCGGTGCGCAAGCCAGTGCTCTGACCACGCGGTGCCCTGGAGCCTGGGCGTCAGTCACCTCGCGGCGGCGCTCGATGGCGCCGCTGCGTACCGCGTCAATCCAGGCCTGGGCATTGTGCTGCCAGCTGTCGAGCAAAGCGTCTTCAGGGTCGCGCCTGTTCATCTGTGTTCAGCCTGCCGCGGTGCGTTGCCGTTTGACCCGGTACATGTGGCCGTCAGCATGGCGCAGCAGCATGTCGGCATCGGTGCCGTCTTCGGGGAAGCGCGCGATGCCGATGCTGCAGGAAGGTGCCTGGAGCCCGGCCAACTCGCCATCCAGCGGTTCGGCCATGACGGCCAGGATATGCTGCACCTGTGTGGCCACGACCTCGGCTGACGGGCAATCGGGCAACAGCACGGTGAACTCGTCACCGCCCATCCGCGCCACCGTCGCGCTGCCCGCTACGCAGCTTTCCAGGCGCTGGGCCAGTGTGCACAGTACCCGGTCGCCCACGCTGTGGCCGTGGTTATCGTTGATCTGCTTGAAATCGTTGATATCGATAAACAGCAATGCCAATGGGCGGTCATGCCGCCGAGCGCTGGCCAGGGCGGCGTCCAGCCGTTGGTTGAACATGGCCCGGTTGGCCAGCCGGGTCAGCGGGTCGTGATGCGCCAGAAAGCGCAGTTCGGCTTCGGCCTGGTGCTGGGCGGTAATGTCCCGCGCCACGCCGATGCGAGCCTGGGCCTCATCTGACCAGCAGGCAGCCCAGAGTATATGCACCACGCCACCGTCCTTGCGGATGTAACGGTTGTGGAAGTCGTAATGCGGTTGGCCATTCATGACCCGCAGGATCGAAGCGCGAGTGGTTGCCAGGTCTTCGGGGTGCATGTAGTCGGTAATTGCGGTACCGACCAGCTCGCATGCCCGGTAGCCCAACAGCGCTTCGCAGGCATCGCTGACAAAGATGATCTGGTTGTCCCGGTCGACCACGAAGACCGTGTCGAGCATCAGGTGGATCAGCCTGGGGTACAACGCGTGCAGGTCTACGGGCATGGTTCACGGCGTCCTCGGCGGGATGCCCGATCATAGCTGAAACAGCGCCGGATGTGACCGGGGGGCAAGCCTTTACAGGGCAGTTTGGCCGTGCCTGAGCGCCAGCCAGGGGTGGGGAGCCACCGCAGCCGTGCAGGCGCGTTATACTCCGCGCTTTTGCCCGTGCCGGAATTCGCCCATGCGCCAGGTGTTGTTAATCGTCGATGTCCAGTCCACCTTCAGCCCGCCCGAGTGGCTGGTCGATGGGCTGCGTCGGTTGTCAGCCAATATTCCTACCGTAGCCTCGGTCGAACTGCACGACGAGCGGGTCACGCCGTTTGCACGCCAGCTCGGCTGGCACCCGGCGGCAGAGGACGAAAGCCTGGTGGAGGCTGACCAGGTGTTCGTCAAGCACGGCTACGGGCAAAGTGCCGAAGCGATCGCCCACATCCGGCAAATGGGCGTGGAGCGCGTGCTGGTGTGTGGCCTGCAGACCGAAACCTGTGTGCTGGCCGCCGGCTTTGCCCTGTTCGATGCCGGGCTGATGCCTACCCTGGTCACCGACATGACGGTCGGCTCCTCGCTGGACCGTTCCGGCAAGCTTGGCATCGAGCTATGGCAGCACCACTTCCGCCAGGTCACCACGTCGGCTGAAGTCCTGGCTGAACTGGCGGGCTAGGTCACGCGTTGCACCCCGTCATCATCCCGGCGCGTTTTTCGGCCAGCGCGCCAGCGGCTGAGCAGCCAGCGCGTGGCGGTATTCCAGGCCACACTCACCGCCACGCCCCCGGCGATGGCCAAGGCAACCTCGAACAGCAGGTTCGGGGCGATACGCTCCGCCACCGACTGGAACTGGAAGTGGGTCAGGTAGATGAACAGGGTGGCCGAAGCAATCACCGCACCCGCACGTGCCAGCCAGGCGGGTACGGGGATTGCGCGCAGCCAGATCAGCGCCAGCATCGCCGGCAAGGCAATATCGACATAGTGGGTGACGGCCTGCCAGCCAATACCGGCCACCGCCATCAGGTCCAGTTCTGCGACCACCAGCACCGCGACCGCGCTGGCCACCGCTTTGCTGGCGGGGGTATCGGCATGGTGCACGGCCATGCCCAGCACCATCACCGCCAGGAAGTGTTGCGGCACCCGGTGCAGCAGGCCACTGGCGTCGAACACCCAGCGGTTGAGCAACACATCCACCGCTACCAGCGTACAGGCAGCCAGGATCAGCCAGCGGAACGGGGCGGCGTTGACGGCGTGACGCACCCGCTTGCTCGACAACACCAGGCCAATGATCACGATCATCTGCACCAGCACTTCGATATACCAGTAGTTGAACAGGCCAACCTCGCCGGTCGCAAACCAGTTGGACACCAACAGCAGCGATTGCCAATGCACCCGGTCGAACACCAGTTGCAGCAGCGCGGTATACAGCACGGTCGGCACCACGATGGCGGCCAGGGACGGCAGCAGTGTGCGTGCATCCCCCCGGGTTTCAATGGCCTTGAGCTGGAAACGCGCCAGGCTGATGCCAGAGACCAGGAACAGTACCGACGTTTCGCCCACGATCGGCCAAGGGGTCATGCCGCTGAGGTGGCCGACCACGATCAGGATGATGGCGAGCATACGCACGAACACCGGCATCTCCATGACCCGCCACCCGCCTTCATGCGGTGCGCTGAGCTCAGCCAGGCGGTTGACCGACAGGCTTTCCCAACGGTCTGGCAGGTGGCCGATCAACCGCTCGAGCACCCTCGAGGCCTGTACGAATGAAAGCGAGTCACCGCCCAGCTCGACAAAGCTCAAGCGTGGGTCCAGGCGCGGCACCCGCAGTATTCGTGCCCACTCGCTGCACAGCTTCTCGGCCAGCGCTGACGAGGGTTGGCTGGTCGGCGCTTGAATCGGGGCGGGCAGGGCGCGTTTGTCGACCTTGCCGTTCGGGGTGAGCGGTATGGCCTGCACGAAGATGAACAGTGCCGGCACCATGTAGTCCGGCAATTGGCGGGCGATAGCCAGGCGCAGGTCGTCGGCGCTGCCGGGCTGATGCAACACGCAGTAGGCAATCAGGCGGGGCAGTGGGTGGTCATGGTTGGCCAGTACTACGCACTGCCGGACGGCAGGCAGGCGGCTGATGGTGTTTTCTATCTCCGCCAGTTCCACGCGGTGCCCCCGCACTTTCACCTGGCCGTCAGCCCGGCCGAGGAAACAGGCACTGCCATCGGCCAGGTAAGTGCCCAGGTCGCCAGTGCGGTAGCAGCGGTCGCTGGCCAGCCCGGTGAACGGGTTGGTGATGAACCTGGCTTCGGTCAGCGCCGGGTCGCCCCAATAGCCAAGGGACAGGTAGGGGCTGCGGATCAGGATTTCGCCGGTTTCACCTTCGCCCACCAGTTGCCCGGCCGCGTTCACGACCAGCAGTTGCGCATCGGCGATGCCTTTGCCCAGGGGCACCCGGGCCTGTTCCGCGGTCGGGTCGAGCGTGTGGTACGCCATGGCTTGCGGGGTTTCGGTGGTGCCATAGAAATTTACGTTGACGGCATTCGGCGCCACGGCACGCATTTGCTGGTACAGCGCCGGGCTGAGTGCATCGCCGCCCCAGAACAGGTAACGCAGTTGCCTGAACAGCTGGCCCTGCAGCTGCGCGCCGGTCTCGATCAGCTTGCCCAGCGGTGGGGTGAGGTGAATGACGCTGACGCGGTGCAACGCAATCCAGCTGGCCAGCTGTGCAGGGTCGGTAAGGCTGGCCTGGGCCGGGCAGGCAATGCTGGCGCCCAGCGACAGTGGCGTGAACACATCGCGATAAACCGGGTCGTGGCCGAGGCCGGACAGTAGCGAGAACGTATCCGCCTGGGTCAGCCCGTGCTGGTGCACATGCCAGTCGATGAAGTGCACCAGCGGCGCGTGATGGGTAACGATCGCCTTGGGCTCGCCGGTGCTGCCCGAGGTGAAGGTGATGTAGGCCGGTTGCCCTGCGCTGACCGCGGGCAGTTGCGCCGTTGGCCGGTGAAAGGCATGCAGTGCCTCGACCGGGTCCTGAGGCACAGTTACCACACAGGCGTCTGCGGCTTCGACGTGTGCCTGGCCACAACGCAGGACTACCCGAGGTGCCAAGCTGCTGGCGAGCTGCTGCAGGCGGGCGGCAGGGTAGGCCGCATCGGCCACGCTGAACGCCCGCCCGGCGCGCAGGCAGCCAAGCATGGCGTAGACCAATGCCGCGCCCCGCTCGGCAACAATCAGCACACGATCGTCGCTATTGACGGTTTTTTCCAGCAAATACGCAGCGATGCCTTGGCTGATCTGCGCCAGCTGGGCGTATGTGCAAAGCTTGTGCGCGGTGATGATTGCAGGGGCTTCGGGGCGACGCTCAGCCTGTTGCAGGAAGGCTTGGTGAATAGGCTGCTCGGCACGGTACTGCAGGCACAGCGTCGGGTTCGGGCGCAGGTCCGGCATGATGGGTTGGGGCTCCGCATGAACGTTTTGCCTGGCTGGTAGCACAACGCTAGTGCAGGCTGGCCCATGGCGCCAATGGGTGCGAACAACAGGCGATTATCAGCGTTCGCGCATGAAGAACCCGGCAACGAACTTGCGGAAGGTTTCCGGGCTCTTGAAATCGGCGTAGCGCTTGAAGTTCTCCGCGTCCGGCTCGGGGCCCAGCGGTTGCTCTAGGAGCGATATCGACAATACCCGGTCCTGATCCGAGGTCATCACCAACTCGTCTGCCAGCGCGCCGCCGATCACCGGCCGGCGCATCTGCACTTTCACACCCTTGCTGGCCATCCAGTCGACCAGCGACACCAACGCCTTGAGCGGCTCGCGCTCCTCGTCGCGGTACACGGGGAACAGGTGGGCGCGGGACAGCACGGGTACGCTGGCCACATGGATCAGCTCGTAGTAGTGGCTGCCGGCACTGGTCGGCGAGTACAGCATCAGTGCCAGCAGCGGTCCGCTGGTGCGGCTGCCGCCCCAGTACAAGTGATGCCCCTGGAAATCGAACCCGTCTTCGTTGCGGTTGTTGAACAGCTTGCGACCCTTGATCTGATCGACGCAGTCAAGCAACAGGCCGTGCCGGCGGTGGTTGCCGAACACCTTGGCTTCGCGCAACCGCGCCTTGAGCATCATCATGTGCTTCATGTCCAGGCGGGTTTCCAGGTAGTTGCTGGCCGGCACCCGCTCCAGCAGCGGGTAACGGCTCGCCACGCTGCGCAGTTCGGCAAACTGCCCGGTCAGGTCCTTCTTCAGGTGCGTGGCATACAGGTTCAGGCCACTGGTCTCGATCCAGGTCAGCAACAGCGCCAGCAGGCGCTGCTGTGCGCGTCGCTCGCTGCCTTCGCCACCGTCGCCAGCGCTGCCGGCACGGAAATCACCAATCAGCCGCAGGGGCGTGTCGGGTGGCAGCCAGGCGGCGGGTGGCGCGGGGTCGTTTTCGCGCTCGGCGGCTTCGCGCTCGTCTTTGCTGAAGGGGCAACCGGCCGTATGCTCGGCGGTCCCCGGGTTGTTCTTCAGGAACAGCGTGCCGGTGTTGCCATTGAGCGTGACATTCAGCACCGGCAAGGCATCGTTGCGGCAATCGCAAGCCAGCCACTGGTTGGCATTGCGCACCTTCATCAGCAGCTGGTTGGCCTGCAGCAGGCGCGGGCCGCCCAGGGTGCCGGTGGCAAAGCCGACCAGCAGCTCTTCTTCGGCGGGGGTCAGGCTGCGCACCTGGGTGGCGGTTTTGTCGATGATTCGCATGAAGCAGCTCCAAGCTACGAGCCTCAAGCTTCAAGCAAAGCGCTGCCGCTTTCAACTGGCCGCTCGGTTACCGCCGAGTCGATGCTCCTGGGCAAGGGGCACCGGTGCGGTGCCCTGTTGCCTGGAATCGGTCATGCAGGCGCAAAAGCGAGCGGTCAGAAGATGTAGTCCGTGGTCAGGAAGCTGGACTGGCGATTGCGGATGATGTCGCTGATCAGTTCCTTGTTGGCGTCCTGGAAGCGTGTGGCGACCAATGTACGGATCGAGAATACCCGCAAGGCATCATCCACCGACAACGTGCCTTCGGCGCTGTTCTTGCGGCCGTTGAACGGGTAGGTGTCAGGGCCCCGCTGGCATTGCGCGTTGATGTTGATGCGCCCGACCTGGTTGGCGAATATATCGACCAGGCTGCCGATGGTCTGCGGGTCGTTGCCGAACAGGCTCAGTTGCTGGCCGTAGTCAGAGTCCAGCACATAGTCGATCACCGTTTGCAGGTCGCGGTAGGGCACCACCGGTACCAGCGGGCCGAACTGTTCTTCGTGGTACACCCGCATGCTGTGGTTGACCGGGTACAACAGCGCCGGGAAGAAGAAC